>JAHBAO020000412.1 GCA_018500065.2 Octadecabacter sp.
ATGCCAAACCGCGCCCCGCGTTCTTGCGCATATGCATCGGTGTGGATCCGGTGTGGCTTTCCTTGCCGGTTACCGTGCATTCGATCCAACGCAGCCCTTGGCCGTGGGTCACAACGCCAATGTCCTTGTTCTCGGCCTCTAAAATGGGGCCTTGTTCGATGTGCAATTCAAAGAAGGCGTGCATCTTACGATCACCTACCTTTTCAGGGCCCTTCCAACCGATCCGCTCAAGTTCATCACCGAACTTTTTACCGTCGGCATCTACACGCGTATTGGCCCAATCGAGCGTATGTTTACCCGCAAAAACACCCGACGCTAGCATCGCTGGGGCATAACGCGTGCCTTCTTCGTTGGTCCAATTCGTCACCACAATCGGGTGCTTTGTCTTGATGTCGAGGTCGTTCATCGTGCGGATAATCTCAAGCCCGCCGAGCACGCCCAGCACACCGTCGTATTTGCCACCCGTCGGCTGTGTATCCAGATGCGATCCAACATAGACGGGCAGGGCGTGAGGGTCTGTTCCTTCGCGACGGGCAAACATATTGCCGATTTCATCGACGCCCATGCTGCACCCTGCGGCTTCGCACCAGCTTTGAAACAAATGGCGCCCTTCGCTGTCTTCATCCGTCAACGTCTGGCGATTGTTGCCGCCCGCAACGCCGGGCCCGATCTTTGCCATCTCCATCAGGCTGTCCCAAAGACGTTCGCCATTGATTTTCAGATTTTCACCCATAGCTGGCGTATCCGCTGGCATGGCATATCCCCCGACGTTTGATAAATTTTTGACCAACTGGTCAAAGGCAGGCTAGCAGAGGGCCAACCCCAGTCAAGGATTTTGCTTAACGAATGGGCGGCGAACGGGTACAGCATACTGGATACACGGGCATTCTGCCCAAATAGTAACCAAAATGAAAAGTTACCCAATGCCCAAGGACGCTCAAAAGTCGGACACGCGTATCCAGAAGAAAAATCAATCTGCGATACTTGCGGCTGGCTTGGTCGTGTTTTCACAGTTTGGATTTCGCGGATCGACTTTGGATCAGGTTGCTGAAGAGGCGGGGATGTCAAAGCCCAATCTGCTTTACTATTTTCGATCCAAAGATGCGATTTATACGGCATTGCTGGCCAAGTTACTGGAAAATTGGCTGGAACCTTTGCGTAAAATCGACCCTGACGGAGACCCGGTTGCGGAGCTGTTGGGCTATGCGAAACGCAAACTCGCAATGAGCCAGAATTTTCCGCGTGAAAGTCGTCTGTTTGCCAACGAAATCATCCAAGGTGCGCCGCGTATCGGCGACGTCTTGCGCGGTGAGTTGCGTGAACTGGTGGATGAAATCGCTGTGATAATCGACGGATGGGCCGTGTCAGGGCGGATCAACGCCGTTGACCCCCGTCATCTGATTTTCTCGATCTGGGCGCAGACCCAGCACTACGCTGATTTCGATGTGCAGGTGCGTGCGATTCTGGGCGACGTTGATCCGTTTGAAGGTGCAGAACAACATCTTGAAGCGATGTTGCACGGCCTTCTTACCCCGTAATCAAAAAAAGGCCGACGTCGAAACGCCGGCCAAGTCTCAGGGAGAAAATTTGATCTATTCCGCGGCTGTCGCCGAGGGGTTGTTGGGGTGTGTTGTCCAATTCGCGTAGTCTTTCTGAACAACCTTTCCAGTGCGCGGATCAACAGTGCCCGGTTCCATCGCAACCATCGTAATACAGTCCTCGACAGGGCAGACATCGACGCAAAGGTTACAGGCCACGCATTCTGAATCATCAACGGTAAACACCCGGTCATCGGACATCAAAATCGCTTGGTGTGATGTGTCTTCGCAGGCGGCATAACAACGTCCACAAGAGATACAGTCATCTTGGTTGATCACGGCCTTGGCCACGTAATTCAGGTTCAAGTACTGCCAGTCCGTTGTGTTCGGAATGGCCTGACCCTTGAAATCTTGAATACTGGTATGGCCCTTTTCATCCATCCATTGGGACAAACCAGAAATCATCTCTTGCACGATTTTGAACCCATAAGTCATCGCCGCTGTACACACCTGCACGTTGCCGCACCCAAGCGTGATATATTCAGCCGCATCGCGCCAAGTTGTTACGCCGCCGATACCGGAAATCTGTAGGTCAGCGGTTTCGGGGTTACGTGCGATCTCCGAGACCATCGACATGGCGATTGGTTTAACGGCGGGGCCGCAATAACCGCCGTGGGTGCCTTTGCCATCAATGCTCGGCTCTGGTGACATTGTATCAAGGTTCACCGACGTGATTGAATTGATCGTGTTGATCAGTGAAACCGCATCCGCCCCGCCACGCATCGCGGCGGCCGCAGGTTTGCGAATGTCTGTGATGTTGGGGGTCAGCTTTACGATTACGGGCTTGCTATAATACTGCTTGCACCAGCGCGTGACCATTTCGATGTACTCAGGCACCTGCCCAACAGCGCTGCCCATACCGCGTTCGGCCATCCCGTGCGGGCAGCCGAAGTTCAGCTCGATCCCGTCTGCGCCGGTGTCTTCAACGAGCGGTAGGATGTCCTTCCACGCCTGTTCCTCGCAAGGCACCATCAGCGACACGATGATCGCGCGGTCGGGATAATCCGCTTTCACGCGTTTAATTTCATCGAGGTTGGTGAACAGGTCGCGGTCGGTGATCAGTTCAATATTGTTGATCCCCAGTACACGACGATCCGCGCCATAGATCACGCCGTAGCGTGGCCCGTTTACGTTCACCACGGGCGGCCCTTCGGACCCGAGCGTCTTCCAAACGACACCTCCCCAACCGGCTTCAAATGCCCGGCGCACGTTATATTCTTTATCCGTCGGCGGCGCAGATGCGAGCCAGAACGGGTTCGGGGATTTGATCCCAAGAAAATCTGTTGTCAGGTCGGCCATGCTATTTGCTCCCCATCAGTGTGTTATGAATATCCATCGCCGCATCGCGCCCTTCGGCAACGGCGGTCACGGTCAGGTCGTCGCCACCAGATGCGCAGTCGCCTCCAGCCCAAACACCGTCTCGGCTGGTTCGTCCGGTGTCCGAAACGGCGATCTTGCGCCCGTCCAGCTTTAACCCCGCATCGCTGGTCAATGTCTGACCGATCGCGCGAAACACCTGATCGGCAGGCAAGCGAACTGTTTCGCCCGTGCCGGACAGCTTGCCGTTCTCGCTGCTTGTGTATTCCAATTCAATTTCCGCTACAGCACCGTTGCCGTGGATCGCCTTAGGCTGCGCGTTGAACATCAGGTTTACACCGAAAGATGCCGCCAAATCCTGTTCATAGCGGCTTGCAGACATCGCATCGCGACCACGTCGATAAGCGATTGTCACGTGTTGCGCACCAAGCAGCTTGGATTGCACGGCCGCATCAACAGCCGTCATACCGCCACCAATGACCACTACATTGCGCCCAACGGGCAGGGCCGCCAAATCACTGGCCTGTCGCAGCTCACGAATGAACGAAACAGCATCATCGACACCATCTTTATCGTCTCCTTCAACGGACAGCGCGTTGACGCCCCCCAAACCAACAGAGAGGAACACAGCAGCAAAACAACCAGCGAGCTCGTCGATATTTAGCTCCGCCCCCAGTGCCATACCGGTTTTGATTTCAATACCGCCGATTGAGCAAAGCCACTCAACCTCGCGCGCCGCAAAGTTGTCTGTTGATTTGTAGGCAGCAATTCCAAATTCGTTTAAGCCACCTGCCTTTTGCATCGCGTCATACACCGTCACGTCATGCCCGAGCATCGCGAGGCGGTGCGCGCAAGACAATCCCGCAGGCCCCGCACCGACGACGGCAATTTTCTTGCCTGTAGACGCGGCGCGCACGAACGGCATCACGCCTTTTTCCATCACAGTATCGGTTGCGAACCTTTGCAAACGGCCAATCTCAACCGGCTTGCCTTCCGCAATTTCGCGTACGCAAGCCTGTTCACACAGGTCTTCGGTAGGGCAAACACGGGCGCACATGCCACCCAGAATGTTCATGTCGAATATGGTCTTCGCCGCGGCATCCGGCGTACCGGTCGCGATCTGGCGAATGAACAGCGGAATATCGATATCCGTAGGGCAGGCTGTGACGCAGGGTGCATCATGGCAGAAATAACACCGATCAGCGGCGACCGCCGCCTCATGCCCATCCAAGGGCGCGTGCAGATCAGAGAAATTTTCAACCAACGCATCTGCGTTAAGGCGCTGTGCAGCAATTCCATTTGTAAAAGGCGAGTTCATGGCGGCTCCGTGGTCTAAAACACGATTACTTTGACACAGAAAAATTTTTTATCAAACGGTAAAATTTTTAAAGGGACAGTTCTTTGGTTTTGCTTAAGTTTTGCTAGACGTTGGCGCAGTGACGCCTAGGATACAGGTGAAATATAAGTGTTCACCGACCAGGAGATTCAACAATGCCCGCCTACGCAATCGTCCAAGTGGACGTCAAAGATGCCGATGAATACGCAAAATACGCAGTCCTCGCGGGACCTGCGGTTGCGAAGTACGGAGGCGAGTTTCTGGCCCGTGGCGGCGAAGTTGAAGTGATGGAAGGAACAACCCGGGCCCGCTGCGTGATTATCCGGTTTGCTGACATGGAAACCGCAAAAACATTCTATCACGGCCCTGAATACCAAGAAGCATTGGCCTTTGCCTTGCCCGTGTCAGAACGTGATTACAAATTTGTTGAAGGGGTCTGAACAGACCCAACACCCACGTCAACGTTTGAGACCCATCAAAACAGCCGATCACAGATGATTTTGTCCGGTTGCCCTTGAGGATTGCGTAAATCTGACCCAGAAAGGTTTCACCATTTTTAAGCCCGAAGTTCAGGAGCTCGCGTGTCACTCTTCCTCATCGTTGCATTGCCATTTTTAGGCGCGCTTCTTCCCGGCTTGATGAATTCAGCTGGCCGTCAGGCCGTCGGTGGCGTGACATTCACCGTTACGCTGGCCGCGTTCATCGGTTTGATGACAAACCTACCGGCTGTTTTGAATGGTGACCTGGTGCAAGCCGGCTTTAACTGGTTCCCTCAGCTTGGTTTGAATGTCACACTCATGCTCGATGGACTTGGGTTTTTCTTTGCGGCACTTATCCTCGGAATTGGCCTTCTGATCATCGCATACGCGCGCTTCTACCTCGCGCGGGACGACAATATGGGCGAGTTTTTTACGTATCTATTACTTTTCCAAGGCGCGATGGTTGGGATTGTTCTGTCCGACAACGTGTTGCTTTTGTTGATCTTCTGGGAGATGACATCACTGTCGTCGTTTCTGCTGATCGGTTACTGGAAACACCTTGAGGCTGGGCGCCAAGGGGCGCGTATGGCCCTGACGGTCACCGGCATGGGCGGACTTGCGATGATTGGTGGCATGCTGATCCTTGGGCAGATTGTCGGCTCCTATGATCTTTCGGTGATCCTGCAAAGCCGCGAGTTGATCCAAGCGGACCCACTTTATGTCCCCGCGCTGATCTTGATCCTGCTGGGCGCTTTCACCAAATCCGCGCAATTCCCGTTCCACTTCTGGCTGCCCCATGCGATGGCCGCGCCGACGCCAGTGTCCGCCTACCTGCACTCCGCGACGATGGTTAAGGCTGGTATCTTCCTGATGGCACGCATGTGGCCTGTGCTGTCTGGCACACCGGAATGGTTTTACCTTGTCACGACTGCGGGCCTGATCACGATGATCCTTGGCGCTGTCATTGCGTTGTTCAAGCACGACCTCAAGGCGCTGCTGGCGTTTTCCACCGTTTCGCATCTTGGCCTCATTACGATGTTGCTTGGCACTGGCACAGCTTTTGGTGCGTTTGCCGCGATGTTCCACATCCTCAATCACGCGACGTTCAAGGCGGCGTTGTTTATGTCGGCAGGCATAATTGATCACGAGACGAACACCCGCGATATTCGCTTGCTTGGCGGATTGCGCCATCTCATGCCGATTACCTTCATCATCGCGACGATCGCCGCGCTTTCGATGGCTGGTATTCCATTCCTCAACGGGTTCCTCAGTAAGGAAATGATGCTCGAGGAAATGCAGCATACCTATCTGTTTGGCCCTGAATGGCTTGTGCCTGCTCTGGCGACCTTCGGGTCGCTCTTCTCAGCCGCCTATTGCTTCCGCCTGATCGGGCACACGTTCCTTGGCAAAAAGCGCGACGCGGATAGTTACCCAGCGAAACCACATGATCCCGGGGCTGGGTTGTGGTTGCCGCCCGCGATCCTTGTGGTGTTGGTCGTGGTGATCGGTGTTGCGCCATTTCTGGTGCAAGATTTCGTCATCCTTATCGCGAAAGCGGTCATCGGTGACGCAGCCGTGCTGGACGTAAAGTATATCAAGATTTGGCACGGGTTGGTGCCTGCCTTGTACATGTCGATCGTTGCAGTCGTCGGCGGCCTGATTGTGCTGGCGCTATTCAAGCCCCTGTCGCGCCTTTGGGAAGCCGCTCCGCGCCCAGAAGCGAAAACCATTTTTGACGACATCATCGCAGCCTTTGTGATGTACGCACGCGCGCTGATCTTGCCGCTGCACAATGGTGCATTCACCCGTTACGGGTTGATCATTGCCGTGACCGTTATTGCAGCGGGGTATCATGCTTGGACAACAGGGTTGATTGGCCCCGAGACACGCGCAGTTCAGCCCGTCGGTTGGGTTGAAGTGGGCGGCTGGATCATGCTGGTCGCAGCGTCCCTTGGTCTTGCATCGTTGCACCACAACCGTCTTTTAGCGCTGATCCTGATTGGGATTGTTGGCCTTATGGTTTCGGTTGCCTTCGTCTTCCTCAGCGCACCTGATCTTGCGATGACGCAGATCACGGTTGAAGTGGTAACGATCATTCTATTGCTCTTGGCGCTGAACTTCTTGCCAAATCATACCCCCGTCGAAAGCTCAGTCTGGCGGCGTACACGTGATGTGGTTGTCGCGAGCGCTGCTGGTTTGGCGACGATGGCGCTCAGCTATCACTATCTGCTGCGCGATGCAGTCGCGACGCCGATCTCGGAATTTCACCTTGCTAATTCGTACAAAGGCGGCGGCGGCACCAATGTCGTCAACGTTATCCTCGTCGATTTTCGTGGCTTTGATACCTTTGGCGAAATCATTGTGCTGGGTATTGCCGCGTTGCTGATCTACGCGCTAACGGAAGCCTTGTTGAATGGCCCCGTGCGTGCACGTCTCTTGAACCGCGTACCAGACAAGCCCCTTTCGGGCACTCAGCA
>JAHBAO020000377.1 GCA_018500065.2 Octadecabacter sp.
CCCGTAAAGGGGCGCATGATGGGGCCCTTATTCGGCCCATGAGCGACGACGATTTGACCATATTGCTCGACGCAGCGGCGCGCATTGCCAACATCATGGTCACAGTCGCACCCGAGAACGTCACGTTGGCGCAAATCAAAACGCTGTCACAGGCTGGAATTGTCGTATCCTTGGGCCACACCGATGCCGATGCACAAACATGCCACGGCGCATTCGATGCCGGCGCGCGCTGCGTCACGCACCTGTTCAACGCCATGAGCCAGCTCGGAAGCCGCGAACCCGGGCTTGTTGGCGCGACGCTCTCGCGGCCCGAAATATACGCGGGCCTCATTGCCGATGGCATCCATGTACACCCAGATACGATATCCATCGCGCTTACCGCGAAGCCAGAGCGCCTGTTCCTGGTGACAGATGCAATGGCGACCGTCGGGTCAGATATCGAAACGTTCACCCTCAATGGGCGTGATATTTTTCGCAAGGACGGACGTTTAGCCTTGGCCGATGGCACCCTCGCGGGGGCTGATCTAGACCTGCCCAAGGCCGTGTCAATTATGGTGAACGGCGCTGGCGAACCGGTTGAGCAAGCGGTGGCGCGCGCGACATCAACGCCCACACAACTGCTACGCGATGCGGGGCCCTTAGGCCACTTGGCTGACGGTGCAACAATGGCGCTACATTTTGCCCGTAACGCGAAGACTGCAACGCTGTTGCACGCCCGGACCTAGCCCCCTAAATGCGGCCAAGAAGTGCCGCGAGCCACATTACCCCGCCCGCGGCCGCGCGTTGGCGATAGATACCGGAGCGGCGCAATTGGAACATTCGGCGCAACAGCGATGACTGACGCGCTTGCGTAAATGTCCTCAAGCACTGTTGGTTCTGCGGGGTCATCTGGTTAGAAACAGACCGCAAGCAGTCAATATTTCGATCCGTCCATCCGGCCCAAATACCCCCAAAAATAAGTCTGAGGCGGTGAAGTCGTGACCGCCAACAATCATTCGCACCCAGCAGGTTTTTGCTGTGCTGGCGATACAAGAGAACAGGTTGTTCATCGCAAATCACACGCCCACCGACGCCCGTGATAAGCTGATAAAGCCACCAATCATGGATTACTGGCGTAGGCGTGTCCGCAATGACCGACGCCACAAGCCGCGTGGCAGCACCATTCAGAACGATCGTGTTGCCACTTGCGATGTTTTGGACCAGCGCATTCGCAAAGCTTGGCCCACGACGTCGCAAAGGGGAAAGCCGCATCGCGCCAAGCCGGTGGTCCGCGATCAAAGTGCGCGCGCAATAAAGGGCAGGAATGTCCACGCGACATTTGTTCAACTGTTCCACTGCACGCGCTAATTTGTGGGGCAGCCAGACATCATCTTGGTCAGCCAGCGCCCACATCTCTCCGGCGGGAGCCGCTGCCATCAGTGACATGAAATTCGCGGCGACGCCCTGCATCGGCCCATCAAACACGGTCGGCTGCTTTGCGCAGGAATTCAAAATCTCGCGGCTATTATCTTCACCGGTATCGGGCGCATCAATCCCTGCCCACAACTTCCAGTTCGGGTAGGTTTGTGTTGAAAAACTCGCCAATTGCTGCGGCAGGTATTTCTCTCCCTGATGAACGGCCATCAATATGTGAACGCAAGCAGCACTGCTTCCGGCTGTCCCAACAAGGGTACTAGTGTCCTTACACAGATCGTCGGGACGCAACATCATAAGGCATCCTCCAATACATCGAGAAGGATGCTTTCGAACGCGGCTGCTTGTGCTTTGAAATCTGTCACTGCACGCTGCGGGCTGGCTTTAGGGTGTCGATCCAGCGCAAGGGTCAACGCCCGCCTCAACACATCAGGTGGCGCACCAATCGGGATGAGATCATCTGCATGCACCGTCCCATGTTCCGTGCTGCCGCCACTCTCGGTCTGGATCAGGGAAACACCGCGCGCCAAGGCTTCGCGCACCGCGAGGCCGTAGGTTTCCTTCCACTGGGACATGAACAACAACACGTCTATTTCGGCGTAAAAATCATCCATTTCTGACTGGGCAAACCGCGGGTAGATTTCCCAACTTCCAGGGAGGTCGTCAAGCCGCTCGCCCGCCCACCAGTTTGCTTCGGCGGAGGCATCCACCAACAGAACCCGAAAATCATCCCGCCCAAGCGATTTGAACGCCGCACGGATCAGCGGCCAACCTTTGATCTGTGACGGCCCGCCAACAAACCCGAACGTAATGCGCTTATCCCGTTTTCGACGGCCCGCTTGTTTGGCCGCAAAATCAGCTGTAGGCAGCTGCACGCCGTTTTCCCAAATCACACCGCGACCACGCGCAAAGCCGGACGAAACGTACAGGTCATGGGCAAATTTGCTTGGGTAAGTCACACGCGCAGGTATGGCCGATATGTCTTGCAAATAGGTAAACCGTTTATCTGCCGCGTCAAAATCCGAAACACCCCCGCGACACCCTTCAATCCGGATCGGATCTTGGCCACAATACGCCCTGTCAGGCTTGATCATGAATTGCCGCTCGCAAAGCCACCAAAAATCATGCACGCTTAGGATGCTCGGAATGCCGCGGGCCTGCGCTGCCTGCAAAACCCCGCCTCCAATGTCTTGGACGCAATGGGCGTGCACAACATCGGGCTGCAGATCATCCATCAGCTCGCCAATAAGGCGGGTGACGTCCGGGTTGTCATAAAGCTCCGAATAGCTGCGTTTGGTTGGAACATTGATGACGTAATTCTGGATGCCATCCTTTTCAGATTTCACCATCGTGTAACTGGCAAGCTCACTATGGCAGCACAGGGAAACGGCGGTGATCTGATACTCGAACGCCGCATCGTTGCGGGCCAACAATGCCTTTGCAACTTCCTCAGCGACAACCGTCGCACCACCATAGGTAAAGGGGGCAAAAAACACGTTTGCCAACAAGATATGGCACGTGGTCACGATGCCACCCAGTCCAGTATTTCAGGCGCGATGATGTGCGCTTCAGGTGCGCCGGACCAATGGGTTTCTAACCTGTTTCGTGCCGCCAAGCCGATCGCGCGGGTCGTATCGCGTGCGCCTGCGTATCGCCCCAGCGCCGTGCACCATTCCTGACTGTTCTTAGCAACAAATCCAGTTTTCCCTTGCAGGATCAACTGGGACAAATCCCCGACCGGCGCAACGATTGAAGGGACCCCCACCGACGCCGCATCAATCAGACGCACAGCGCTTTTGCAGCGGTTAAACGCATCATCGCACAGCGGCATCACCGTGCAATCCATTTGCGCCAGTTCCTTCAAATAGGTTTCATATGTGGTGAACGGAATGACGTCTGTTTGCACGCGCAAAGCCTCTGGCAATCGAGCGAGATTAAAATGCCCCAACAGCACCAACCGACGCGCATCGTGACCCGCCACAAACTGTTCTAACGGTTCATATATGCTGGCGAGGTCCGCTTCATGCCCTTGCGATCCGCTGGCGAACGCGACGCGAAAAATCCCGTCATCTGGCTGGCGTGTTTGCATGGCTGCAGCCCCCGCTGACAGGGTTTCTTCGTCAGCGAAATTGCGGCGGACATGAACAGGCCGATTGGTAAATAGGCGTGCATGTTTCGCCAATTGCGGCGTTGAAACAGACACCAGATCCGCGCCATTCATCATCGACAGATATTTCGGTGATTCACTTAGGAAATGCTGTTTCATCGCCGGATCAAGCGCGCCCATATTGCCGTATGTTTCGTAGGCAGAAATCGAAAACAACGGGTCGTCGATATCATACATGATCGGCAATCGAAGACGGCGGGCCTCGTAGCGGATCATCTCTGTGACGGGCGAGGATTGCAGGCGGTATTCAATTAGATGCGTTGCGCGGGTCAAAAGGCGCGTGACGCGCGG
>JAHBAO020000146.1 GCA_018500065.2 Octadecabacter sp.
GACAATGCGGCCGCGACAAGGGTGATGTACATCTCGCGGGGGCCAAAGAACATCACCGAGTTGGCGATAATCTGACCGATGCGCCAGTAATCGTAGCAAACATAAGTGATGGCAGCGATGGCAATAGCATATGCTACGAGATGAAAGGGGGAAAGCCGCCCCTGTCGCGCTCTGCGATCGGCATCTCCGGACAGGAAGACCAGGATCGAAAGCCAATAAAATAATGGCCGAAACCATTCAACCGGAAAGGGGCCGATCCGAGGCAAAACATTATACGTGGGCATCACATTGGCCAGTCCCGCGAGGGCGATGATCAATCCTATAGCGTAAAGGGAATACCCTGAGATACGCGTGGCAGCGGTCGTATGGGGGGGCATGTCGGTCTCCTCGTGAGGGAACGGCTAATGGGGAATAGAATTTGGAAGGGGGGCCAGCCGCTCGGCGCGCACGCGGCGGCTGGCAATAAGATTAGGGCATCAGATCGGCTGGGATCTCGATACCTTCTTCTTGATAGTAGCGCACTGCGCCCGGGTGCAATGTGGCGCTCATCCCTGCGAAAGGCTCGCTTGCGTCGATGGACCGCATAAGCGCGTTGGCGTTTTTCATCGCGTCAAGGTTGGACCAATATGCTCTGGTCAAGGTATATGCCGTGTCGTCATCCATATCGGCGGTAACGCTCATCATCATCGCCGAGGCTGTCGTTGTAAGGTCGGCATCTCCGTTGACCTGACCCGAGTAGGAGCCCGCTGGAACGACCGATTCAAACTGCGCCTGCTGGACAAGGAACTCCGCCCATTCTTCAGACGCGCGCAGCTCGTCTGAGACGCCAAGGATGCGAATGTCGCGCTGAAGGCTCAACTCGTTCAGTGCTTGGCTGCCAACGGCAATAGACCCGATATATACGTCGAATTGGCCATCTTGAAACGATTGCTGTGCAGCACCCCAAGGGGCCTTGACGCCTTCGTAGTCGCCGTTGTCTACCGTCAACCCGCCGGATGCGAGACGGATCAGCGTCTGGATCTGATTGCTGGCCGCACCCGCTGGTGGCCCGATGAAGACGCGCTTGCCTGCAAGATCACCCCAATCCTCAATGCCGCTGTCAGCCCAGGTCACAGCATGAAATGTGCCCGCCGGAAACGCAAAGAGCGCTCGGACGTTCTGCGACATTTCGATGGCCTGCTCGGCCTGATCCTTATAAGGACCAACGCCACGGGTCATGGCGCGATACGCATTCGGTGGCACAACAGCCATGTCGATCCGTCCAGCTGCCAGCTTCAATGCTGAGCGCGTCAGGGTTTGGCCCAATACAACCTGCAGCGTGATGTCTTGCTCCGCCGCGAACTGAGCGTAGGTCTGCGGCACAATGCCGGTCAGCGATGCGGCGCCGCCGCCTTCGAGGCTGAGCGACTGTGCTTGTGCGAACGTTGCGCTTGCGGCCACTATCCCGGCCGTTAGAATTCCTTTGAAGTAGTTCACTTTTAGTTCCTCCCTTGAAGTGTCTCCGAAGTCACATTGCCATATCAAAAAGGCTAGGTGAAATACGTTTTCAACCATATTGGATACCCGTTTTGGCATACTGGGGGGCGGTTATAATTCTCCGCGCGAGGATTTGGGCACCGGCCCCCAATCTTAGGTCCGGATTTGTCGTCAGACCCACCGGACCCTTCATTGCATCCTTTCCGATATTCATCTGGACGATAGCACCGCTGTCCAATTCAGCCTGGATTACACCGCGCGGTATCACCGCAACGCAGTCGGTTTGCATAATATACGCGCGCTGAAAATCCGATGAGGTGGTTTCCACCGTGTCTGTTAGCGCAGAGACGCCTTGCCCCGAAAGGTAACGAGATACTTCTTGCCGGATAATCGTATCCTCGGGCAGTAAAAGCATCGGGTACGACAAGATTTCCTGCAACGTGGCCCGTCCCGCAGATAGCGGATGTCCCGCGCGTACTACGAAGACAAGGGGCTCATCAAAGAGCGCCTGAAAGTTCAGCCCACGCATGTCTTCGCTGGTTGATAGTCGACCTATAACGAAATCGGTATCACCACGCCGGAGACTGTCCAGCAAGTCGGAATTGGTTCCAGGAATTACCCGTACTTTTACACTTGGAAATTCGTCTTTGAAGGACTTTACGATTGCAGGAAGGAACCGGGAACACACGTTCGGCAGAGCCCCGATACGCACGATTTCATCTGATAGATCCTCTCCTGTCGCTGATTGAACGCCCTGAAATATCTGCATCAAGCCTGATTCTGTCGCGGCAAGGAAAGACCTGCCTCTGGGTGTCAGTTCAGCACCGCGGGTCGATCGGTCGAACAACTCTTGCCCAAGGTTTTGCTCGAGTTCGCGCACGCTTCTACTGACCGCTGGCTGCGTAAGCCCAAGGTCTTTTGCGGCCAGCACAAAGCTTTTCTTGCGTGCGACGGCAACAAAGCAACGGAGTTGGCGCAGGCGAATTTTCTTTGCTGCGGCTACAAATTCTTTCAAGATTCGATATCCAAATTGACCCGATTGATTGTCTTTATACCATATCTGACATGTGGGGTCAGACGGTTTCGCTACTTGTATAAAAACGACGACCGAATGTGTTGATTGCCTGATACATCCTGGACTTCGGCTATGGCGCCAAAAGCCTGAAAAATTCGAGACGTGAAATTCGATGAGCAACGTCACGAGATATCTTGTTCCAAACAAGGTACCACCTTTGGTGCTCGAACCTTTTAGAACCATTCAATGCTACTTTGGATGCAAAGATTGCCCGCGATGACCGATCAGCTGCGCTTCAGCCTGTGAAAACAGGACATGGAAGTCGCGGCTTCATGCGCGAAAACTCTACGTTAGCCTGCATGACAAGCGCCAGCTTGCGCCGCAATGCGGTGAGCTTTCGGGTTATGGCCACCATACTGTCAGGCCTTCAACGATCGCTTCGGTGACATGTGCGGCAATGCAGCACGGGGTAAGCCGATCGTGCAAGGCAATGCCGCGTCAGCAAAAGCGTGACGTCCAAGGACCGCTTTGTCCGCGTAGTTGACCTTTACCTAATCGGGAACGTTATCGATACCCGATCCGCCCCAAGGGTGGCAGCGACTTACGCGACGGACGGATAGGATTGTTCCCTTGATGCCGCCGTGTTTGCGCAGGGCTTCCATGATGTAGGCGCTGCAGGTTGGGTGATAACGGCAGCCGTGGCCTACCCAAGGGCTGAAAACGAGGCGGTAGAACCGGATCGGTAAGGACAGCACGAAGGCGAGGGGGGTCATGACAGTTTCCCTAACGCTTTGGCGAAGTCCGCACGCATCGCTTCGAATTCGCGTGTTGCGGTGACGTCTTTTTTTCCGATCAACACGTAGTCGTGGCCCGCCTTCGCTAAGGCGGGCAAGTCGAGCCGCGCAATTTCGCGCAAGCGGCGTTTTGCGCGGTTGCGGGCGACGGCGTTGCCGACTTTTTTGGAGCAGGTAAAGCCGACGCGCACGGTTGGGTCATCGTCACCACGATTGCGCATCTGAACGGTCAGGCTGGGGGCAGTTTGATAACGCGCCTTAGACGCGGCCACAAAGTCAGCCCGCTTTTTCATGACAGTCAAACGAGCGAAAACCGCCGCAAGCTTACCATTTCTGGTGTCCTGGGCGGTTTTAAACTTTTCATCACCCGAAGTCATAGACTTCGTACGCGATTATGCGCTGAGTTCTGCGCGACCCTTCGCACGACGTGCGTTTAGGATCTTGCGGCCAGCTTTGGTGGCCATACGTGCGCGGAAACCGTGACGGTTCTTGCGAACGCGGTTGGAAGGCTGAAATGTACGCTTCATTGCGTCTCTCCGGTCTATGGGCAAACCCGATGTGGATTCGAACCCCGTTTAATCTCGAGGCCCAGCTAATAGGAGGGGTCTGAGCGTGTGTCAACGCGGTGTCGCGCGAATTTCTGCAACATTGCCGGAATCCTGACGGCGAAATGTTACAGACTTCACGACTTTTGCAACAAAACCACACGAAATCGGCTTTTGCCATCAATGGGCCGTGATGCAACAGCGCTTGGACTACCGAAAAACGGCGTGCTCGTCCATCTAAGGGGCAACAATACACCAAGGATCAGAGATGTGACAGATATGACCGAGACCGCCGAACCAAATACACTCATGAAACGCCTGCCGATCATTGTGATCGGCGTAGTCGCGGTTTTGGGCGCCTATTTCTTGCGTGATTATCTGACGTTCGACGCATTGGCTGAGAATCGCGAGGCACTGATCGCGTTTCGTGATGCCAATTACGTGCTGACCGTACTGATGTTTATTGCCATCTATACCGTGGCAGTGGCGTTCAGCCTTCCCGGAGCACTGATTCTGACGCTCTCTGGTGGTTTCCTGTTTTCAACCTTTCCCGGCTTCTTGTTCAACGTGACGGGCGCAACCATCGGCGCGACTGCGATCTTCCTCGCGGCGCGTTGGGGGTTTGGTAAGCAACTGGGCGCTAAGCTGGAAGGGTCAGACGGTATCGTCAAAAAGATCAAAGACGGCATTGATGAAAACCAATGGTCAATGTTGTTCCTGATCCGCCTTGTACCAGCGGTTCCGTTCTTTCTGGCAAACTTGATACCGTCTTTCCTTGAGGTTCCATTGCGCCGCTTCGTGATTTCGACATTCATCGGCATTATTCCGGGTTCGATCGTTTACACATCCGTGGGCGCTGGGCTGGGAGAGGTTTTTGCCAAAGGTGAAACACCAAACCTCGGCATCATTTTTGAACCTCACATTCTGCTGCCGATTATCGGGCTGTGTGTGCTGGCGGTTCTTCCGATCATAATTAAGGCCGTGCGCGGCAAGAAAGGCTTGTAATCATGGACCGTATTAAGACTGACGTTTGCATTATCGGAGCGGGTTCCGGCGGGTTGTCTATTGCTGCTGGTGCGTCGCAGATGGGGGCATCTGTGGTGCTGCTTGAGGGGCACAAGATGGGCGGCGACTGCTTGAATTACGGCTGTGTTCCGTCCAAGGCGCTGATCGCGGCAGGCAAGCAGGCCTATGCGATGGCCAATACCGGTGATCTGGGCGTGGCAGCGGTGAAACCCAAAGTCGATTACGCCGCTGCAAAAGATCATGTGCGCAAAGTGATTGAGACGATTGAACCTGTAGACAGCCAAGAGCGGTTTGAGGGTTTTGGCGTCAACGTCATTCGTGAATTCGGCGCGTTCATCAGCCCGACCGAGGTGCAGGCTGGCGACACGATCATCCAAGCGCGTCGTTTTATTGTGGCCACGGGGTCCGGCCCGTTTGTGCCACCGATCCCCGGCTTGGAAGACGTCGACGTTTATACAAACGAAAACATCTTTGATCTACGTGATCGCCCCGATCATCTGATCGTCGTCGGCGGTGGGCCGATTGGCATGGAAATGGCGCAAGCGCATTTGCGGCTTGGGTCTAAGGTGACCGTTATTGAGGGCGCTAAGGCGATGGGTAAGGACGACCCTGAAATGGCGGCAGTGGTGCTCGATAGGTTGCGTGCTGAGGGTGTTGAGATTATCGAAGAGGCCCAGGCGACCAAGGTCAGCGGTTCCAAGGGTAAAGTGACTGTGCATACGCCGAAAGGCGACTTCACGGGGTCACATCTGTTGATGGCCGTGGGCCGCAAAGTGAACGTTGAAAAGCTTGATCTGGATAAGGCCCACGTCAAATGGGGACGTGGTGGTGTTGAGGTTGGTGACAACCTGCGCTCTGTCACCAACAAGAAGGTCTATGCCGTCGGTGACGCAGCTGGTGGCCTACAGTTTACCCATGTGGCGGGATATCACGCAGGTGTTGTGATCCGGTCGATGTTGTTCGGGCTGCCGTCCAAGCAGCGCGTGGATCACATTCCCTGGGCGACGTATACCGACCCAGAACTCGCGCAGGTCGGACTGACCGAAGCGCAGGCAAAAGAGAAATTTGGTGAGCGTCTGGAAGTCGTGCGTTTCCCGTATCACGAAAATGACCGCGCCATCGCTGAGGGAAAAACGACGGGCCTCATCAAAGTGATGATCGTTAAGGGTAAGCCAGTCGGGGCCTCAATTGCAGGCGCAATGGCGGGCGAATTGATAAGCATGTGGGCGATGGCCATCGCAAATAAAATGAAAATGTCGCAGATTGCTGCGACTGTTTTGCCCTATCCGACCGTCTCTGAGATTAACAAACGCGCGGCGGGGGCGTATTTCACACCGCGATTGTTTGAAAGCAGCAAGGTCAAAGCGATCGTTGGCTTTGTACAACGCTGGCTGCCATAAAGCGGCGTAACTAGTAGAACGGACGGTTATTAAATGCTCAACTCCCTTTCAGGGCGCTTCTTGATCCTCACGACGGTTTTCGTGTTGATTGCGGAACTGTTGATCTTTGTGCCGTCCGTCGCGCGTTTTCGCGAAGACTATTTCCTTAACCATCTTGAACGCGCGCAGATCGCATCTTTGACGTTGCTCGCCGAAGATATGATTTCGCCGGAACTTGAGGCGGAATTGTTGGAAAATGCAGGTGTCTACAACGTGGTGTTGCGCCGCGACGAAGTTCGCCAGTTGATCCTGTCGTCCCCTATTCCAACGCCCATTCACAAAACCTTCGATATGCGCGATCCGTCTGCGTGGATGCTGATCAAGAACGCGATGATGCGGATTGGCGATACCGAAGAACGCGTGATCCGTGTGATTGGCAATCCGGTTCAAGATGGCGGGTTGCTCATTGAAATTACGCTACCGACGAAACCGCTACGCGCTGCCCTGATCGAGTACGGCATCAACATTTTAATCCTTTCCGCCGTGATTTCGATTATCACGGCCAGCTTGCTGTTCTTGGCGGTGCGCCGTTTCATCGTGAAGCCCATGCGCGGTGTGGTTGACCACATGCAGGCCTATGCGAAAGCCCCCGAGGACGCGCGACGCATCATCATGCCGACCGCAGGCATTACAGAGCTTCGCGAAGCGGAAGACGCGCTCGCGTCGATGCAGACGCAGTTGACGGGCGCGCTGAAACAAAAAGAACGGCTTGCTCAGCTTGGCGGGGCCGTCAGCAAGATCAGCCATGATTTGCGCAATATCCTGACATCCGCAGTGCTGTTTACCGACCGCATCGAATCCTCTGAGGACCCGACAGTGCGGCGCCTAGCGCCCAAGCTCGTCAATTCCATCACCCGCGCGGTAAACTTGTGCGAAAGCACGCTGGCGTTTGGACGTGTCGATGAACCCGCCCCGCGGTTAGAACGCGTGCCGCTGGCCGAAATCGTCGATGATGTTGTTGCGGGTGAACGGCTGGCCGTGGATGAGTATGATCTGTCCTTCGCAGAAGACATCCCAGCCGGAATGAATGTACGCGCGGATGGTGAACAGCTTTATCGCGTGATCGGCAACCTTGTGCGCAATGCGCGCCAAGCCATCGTTGCCACAGGCAAACCCGGTGAGATTGCGATTTCAGCGGATGAAGATGATGACGTCTGGACGATTGCCCTGACCGATACCGGCCCCGGACTTCCAGCCAAAGCCCGTGAACATCTGTTTGAAGCCTTTCAAGGCGGCACGACTCGCGGCGGCTCCGGGCTTGGCCTTGCGATTGCGGCTGAACTGGTGCGCGGACACGGCGGGCGCCTTGATCTTGAACGCACAGATGAGACCGGAACCCGCTTTGTAATCAGCTTGCCGAAATCCGACCTGACACTTTCGCCGCTCGTTGGGTAGTTTGTCTCTTGCAATGCGACAGCAGGGTCGCTAAATCGCCCCTGACGGACCCTTAGCTCAGCTGGATAGAGTACCTGACTACGAATCAGGGGGTCAGAGGTTCGAATCCTCTAGGGTCCGCCATTTCTCTCTTTGTGAAAAAAACTACCATGCCTTTGTCGAGTATGGCGCCGCTGTGCTTTCACGAATGACGAGGGAGACCGGAAGAACAGCGGCTTGTTCTGCGTGCACGCCATTGGGGGAGGTGATCCGCGCCATCAGCATTTTCGCGGCGGTTTCGCCAATCATCAAACGGTCTTGCGCAATGGATGGTCGGTGGCGGCCAAGGTGCGTTCATTGGTGCTGTGCACCGCATGGCGTCGGGCTTGGACGGCTGCTTCGATTTGGTCGCAGGGGCCTTTTCGTCAGACCA
>JAHBAO020000032.1 GCA_018500065.2 Octadecabacter sp.
ACCAGCGAGCGGCAAAATCATCTACGATGTTGGCGGCACTTATGACGCCGATGCACAGATTTTTGACCACCACCAACGACCAGGCCCATTGCGCAGCGATGATCAGCCTTACAGTTCCTTTGGATTGATCTGGGCGCACTATGGGCGTGATTACCTGACGTCGATGGACGTGCCTGCGGACGATATTGAGGCGATCCACCATAAGTTTGATACCAAATTCGTCCTGCCGATTGACCTGCTGGACAACGGCGCAATGGAACCCTCCGTCGCTGGCCCGTTGTCGGTTCTGACGTTGCCGTCCTTGTTGGGCAGTTTGAAGCCTGTTTTTGATGATCCATCGCCAACCGCTGACGACGACGCCTTCTTTTCTGCATTGCCGATAGCGCGCAGCTTTGTCGAAGCACAAATTCACAATCTCGCGGCTAAGTTTCGGTCGCGTCAGATCGTGGACAAGGCGATTGCGGATGCGGGGACGTCACCCATTCTTGAGCTTCCGATGGGTATGCCTTTTCGCTCGGCGCTCGATGACGCGGAGGCAGATCATATCTTGTTTGTCGTGATCCCACGTGGCGAAGATTGGACGTTGGGCGGCATCAAGCTTTCGGGTGACACGTTCGAACAGCGCGCCGACCTGCCTGTAGCGTGGGCGGGCCTGACGGATGAAAAGCTGGAAGAAGCGAGTGGCGTCAAAGGCGCAAAGTTCTGCCACAACGCGCGTTTCATTGCGGTTGCCAGTTCACGGGATGCGATTATGGAAATGGCACAGCTTGCGGTGGATGAAGTTCAATAGGAATTCACCGCGCTGGTATCACAGCGTTTAAAGCGGGAAATTGTCATTTCATTAAACTCTGCCCCTTCACAAATCGGCCCAACCCCTCTAGATGAACTCTTGCAAACCAGCGTGCGATTCGTCGTGCGCTGTTTTGTTTCGTCCTAGACGGTGGGTTGTGGTCATCTGATCCCTTTAATTCCTGCCTGAGACGGGTAGACCTAATTTCCTCAGGCTTCGGCTTTTGGCGGTTCGGGCGTCCCGTAGACTGGACCCAACCGCCGGAGCAATCCGGTACACTGAGCCGGGAAGAAATTCCCAAAATTGGAGTGAAACTGTGGATAGAGCCCAGAAAGAACAATTGGTTGAGGATCTCGGCCAAATTTTCGAAAGCTCTGGCGTCGTTGTGGTATCCCACTACGAAGGCCTGACAGTTGCTGAGATGCAAGACCTGCGTGCCCGTGCACGTGAAGTCGACGCATCTGTACGCGTTGCCAAAAACAAGCTCGCTAAAATTGCCCTTGAAGGTAAGCCGTGCGAAAGCATTGCGGATCACCTGACAGGCATGACCGTTCTGACCTTTTCTGAGGATCCTGTGGCTGCGGCCAAGGTTGCTCAGGGTTTCGCTAAAGATAACGAAAAGCTCGTTATCCTTGGTGGCGCTATGGGTGAGACGGCACTTGACGTCGCTGGTGTTAAAGCAGTGTCCGAAATGCCATCCCGCGAGGAGCTTATCGCTTCTATCGTTGGTTGCATCGGTGCACCTGCCTCCAACATCGCCGGCGCAATTGGCGCGCCTGCTTCTAACATCGCAAGCATTCTTTCGACGATCGAAGAGAAGGCTGCTTAAGCAACTTGAATGGCTGACGTAGGGGCTGCCCCTGTCGTTGGAACACAAACTTAGAAATGGAAAAGCAAATGGCTGATCTGAAAAAACTTGCTGAAGAGATCGTAGGTCTTACCCTTCTCGAAGCACAAGAACTGAAAACCATCCTCAAAGACGAGTATGGCATCGAGCCAGCTGCCGGTGGCGCTGTAATGATGGCTGGCGGCGGCGACGCTGGCGGCGCGGCTGCAGAAGAGAAGACTGAATTTGACGTCGTTCTCAAGAATGCTGGCGCATCTAAAATCAACGTCATCAAAGAAGTCCGCGGCATCACAGGTCTTGGCCTGAAAGAAGCTAAGGACCTGGTCGAAGCCGGTGGCAAGATCAAAGAAGGCGTAGACAAAGCAGAAGCAGAAGACGTGAAAGCCAAGCTGGAAGCAGCTGGCGCAGAAGTCGAAGTAGCCTAAGCCTGTCTTGAATGGCGGGGTGGGGCGCTTATGTGCCTAACCTGCTGTTAACCAAATCTGGCTGGATCCGCTGAAAATGCGGGTCCAGCCAAACCCGTCTTAATAAGGGCTTTGCTTGAAAAGCCTTTATTTAGATTGGTTCAATGGTCGGGAGGCGCCCAGTGGGATGGGTGCCAAGAATTGGCCGAAGCGATCTATTCTCATGGGGCACTCACCGTTCGCCCAGGCGGTGTTGTGTTCATAGAGATTTTGAAAGGTGACAAAGCACATGGCTCAAACATTCCTCGGCCAGAAACGCTTGCGCAAATACTACGGTAAAATTCGCGAAGTTCTCGACATGCCGAACCTCATTGAGGTTCAGAAGTCCTCCTATGATCTGTTCCTGCGCTCCGGCGACAGTGATACGCCGCTTGACGGCGAAGGTATCAAGGGCGTCTTTCAATCGGTTTTCCCGATTAAAGATTTCAATGAAACATCCGTTCTGGAGTTCGTAAAGTACGAGCTTGAGAAGCCAAAGTACGACGTTGAAGAGTGCCAGCAGCGTGACATGACATATGCCGCGCCGCTAAAGGTTACACTCCGTCTTATCGTGTTTGATATCGACGAAGATACAGGCGCGAAGTCCGTTAAGGACATCAAAGAACAAGACGTATTCATGGGTGACATGCCGTTGATGACACCAAACGGGACGTTCGTTGTGAACGGCACCGAGCGCGTGATCGTTTCCCAGATGCACCGCTC
>JAHBAO020000394.1 GCA_018500065.2 Octadecabacter sp.
CGCATTAGCATGGTTTGAGGGGTTGCGGGATGTCGCGTTCGCTTCTAAGTACCACTCGTTATTCCGCTAAAGGCCAATACTCATGGAAAATGTCGTTCTTGTCGTCCACTTGCTGCTCGCGCTGTCGCTGATTGGCGTTGTTTTGCTGCAGCGTTCTGAAGGTGGCGGCCTTGGCATTGGCGGCGGTGGTGGCGGTGGCGCAATGTCCAGCCGGTCTGCAGCGACGGCCCTTGGCAAGCTTACATGGATTTTGGCGATTGCCTTTATTTGCACATCCATCGCACTGACTGTGCTGTCCGCACAGCAAGCCAGCGATGCATCTGTCGTTGGTGATGGCATTGTTCCAGCAGCTGACGCGACAGAAACCGCGCCTGCTGCGGGTGAAAGCCTGCTGCCGCCAATCTTGGACACGCCAAGCGATGAGCCGCTGGTTCCGGATGCCGACTAAACCACTATCTATTGCGGGCGAACCCGTTTTATCCACAGTATATTGCGGTTAAATGCGTTTTTGCGGTTCGACTTGGTTGCCACGCACCCCCGAATCCGCATAGACTTAAATCCCGTGATATATGCGTTCTGGCGTGCTGCTGCTGGGCTGTAATCCACTCAATTTAGACCTATCTCACGGGGGTTTCCTGCTTCATGGCACGTTACGTATTCATCACTGGTGGGGTTGTGTCCTCGCTTGGCAAAGGTCTGGCATCTGCTGCATTGGGCGCATTGTTGCAGGCCCGCGGGTTCTCGGTGCGGTTGCGCAAGTTGGACCCGTACCTGAACGTTGACCCCGGCACGATGTCCCCGTTTGAGCACGGCGAAGTGTTTGTCACCGATGATGGCGCTGAAACCGATCTCGACCTTGGTCATTACGAACGTTTCACAGGCGTCCCTGCGCGGATGACGGATTCTGTGTCATCTGGCCGTGTCTATTCCACCGTTTTGGAAAAAGAACGCCGCGGCGATTACTTGGGCAAAACCATTCAGGTAGTCCCACACGTCACCAATGAAATCAAAGAATTCTTGCACGTGGGCGACGATGAAGTCGACTTTATGCTGTGTGAAATCGGCGGCACGGTGGGCGACATCGAAGGCCTGCCGTTCTTTGAAGCGATCCGCCAGTTCAGCCACGACAAGCCACGCGGCGAATGTATTTTCATGCATCTGACATTGCTGCCCTATTTGGCGGCATCGGGCGAGTTGAAAACCAAACCAACACAACACTCGGTCAAAGAACTGCAATCCATCGGCATCGCGCCAGACATTCTGGTGTGCCGTTCAGAACACCCGATCCCTGAAAAGGAACGCGCAAAGATCGCGCTGTTCTGTAACGTGCGCAAAGAAGCCGTTGTCGCGGCTTATGACCTAAAATCCATCTACGAAGCGCCGCTCGCCTACCACAAACAGGGCCTCGACCAAGCGGTGCTGGACGCGTTCAACATCACCCCTGCCCCAAAACCGGACCTGTCCGTTTGGAACGACGTCTACGACCGCATCCACACAACTGACGGCGAAGTAAACGTCGCGATTGTCGGTAAATACACCCAGCTTGAGGACGCCTATAAGTCGTTCAAAGAGGCGCTGACACATGGTGGCATGGCCAACCGAGTGAAGGTGAACGTGTCGTGGGTCGATGCTGAAGTGTTTGATAGTGAGGACGCCGCGCCATATCTTGAAGGCTACCACGCGATCCTTGTTCCAGGTGGATTTGGCGAACGCGGCACGGAAGGCAAAATCAAAGCCGCGCAATACGCCCGAGAGAACAACATCCCTTATTTTGGCATCTGTCTGGGCATGCAAATGGCCGTGATCGAGGCCGCGCGCAACGTGGCGGGCATTTCTGAAGCAGGGTCCGAGGAATTTGATCACGAAGCGGGCAAGAAACGCTTTGAGCCTGTCGTGTACCATTTGAAAGAATGGGTGCAGGGCAACGCCAAAGTGAAGCGCAAGTCTGATGACGACAAAGGCGGCACAATGCGCCTTGGTTCATATGATGCAACGCTGACGGCTGGATCTAAAGTGGCCGAGATCTACGGCAGCTTGGCGATCGAAGAACGCCATCGTCACCGCTATGAAGTGGACACAAAATACCGTGCACAGCTCGAAGATGCAGGGCTGCGTTTCTCAGGCATGTCACCAGATGGCAAGTTGCCGGAGATCGTGGAGTGGACGGATCATCCGTGGTTTATCGGGGTGCAGTTCCACCCTGAATTGAAGTCCAAACCGTTTGCACCGCATCCATTGTTTGCGGATTTCGTGCGGGCGGCAGTTGAGGCGTCGCGCTTGGTTTAAGATCAAATTTGCTTCGCAAATCCGACCAGTGCGGCTTCGCCGCGGAATAAACAAGAGGGGGCCAGCCCCCGTCCTGCGGACTCCCCCGGGATATTTTTGAAACAAAGGCAAATGTAAGAGGCGCGTCTGATGCTGTCGTACCAACACCTCTATCACGCGGGCAATTTGGCGGATGTGCACAAGCATGCCGCCCTGTCTTGGGTCTTGGATTACATGACCCGCAAGGACAAACCTCTCACCTATATCGAGACGCACGGCGGGCGTGGGCTGTATGATTTGAGCGCAGATGAGGCGGTGAAAACCGGTGAAGCGGAGGCGGGTATTGCGGTCGCTGCGCCTTGGTTTGAAAGCGATCATCCTTATGCGCGTACTTTGGCGGCCTGTCGCGCGGAGAATGGCGAAACATCCTATCCAGGCTCGCCTTGGATTGCGTCGGATTTGCTGCGCGCAGATGATGTGTTGCACATCGCTGAACTGCACCCGCAAGAGTTTGAGGGGCTTTATGATGCAGTGCCGGGTGCACATGTGCATGCCATCGACGGGTTTGATTTGGCCTATTCCATGTGCCCGCCGACACCGCGGCGCGGCTGCATGTTGATCGATCCATCTTATGAGGTGAAGGACGACTACGTTGCGATCGTGCGCCATTTCACCAAGATCGCGAAAATCTGGCCCGTTGGTGTTTTGATCCTCTGGTATCCAATCCTGACGGATGCGCGCCACCGCACGATGCGGTCATCAATCATGGGGGGCTTACCAGACGCCTTGAACCATGAGGTCTATTTCGAGCCCGCGCGCGAAGGGCACCGCATGGTCGGGTCTGGCTTGATTGTGGTCAATGCCCCTTGGGGTTTGGACGAGGCGCTGAAAACGCTTGGCGCACATTTTGCCAAGCTTTGAGGCTTGCAGGAAACGTTAACACATCTAAGGTGGACCCATGTTTGAACGTGTCCTTGCCCTCCTTCGCGCCCCTGCCGCTGACTTCACCGCAATGCCGGAGGCGGATGCGCGCCATGCCCTTGGGGCTTTGCTGGTGCGGGTTGCTAAGGCCGACGGCGCCTATTTGTTTCAAGAAATCGAAGAAATCGACCATTTGCTGGCGGATCTTTATAATTTGAATGCAGTTGAAGCTGCCCGCATGCGCGCTGAGTGCGAAAAGCTTGAAGCGGCCATGCCGGACACCAGCGAGCTTGGCCACATTCTGTCGTGCGATGTGGCAAGCGGCGAGTGCAACAATCTTGTACAGGCCTTGTGGAAGGTCGCGGACGCCGATGGCCAACGTCATGAAACCGAAACCCACGTGGTTGCTCTTGCATCGCAGGCCTTTGGTATGTCGCCCGAAGCGGCAGCGGCGTTGCGCGGCTAGGCTTGTGCGCAATACGCCGCAATACGCCCTTGGCCTTTTGCCCCAGCCTCCCTATATTTCCAAAATGTTTGGTGACCTTTTCAAGCGGCTAACCGCACCCGACCCCGCCCCCCTTACTGGCGTCGATGCCCGCGTCGCGCTTGGCGCGTTGCTGGTTCGATTGGCGCGTGCTGATGGCTCATATGACGCGGATGAGATCGCGCAGATTGATGCTGTGATGATGCGCCGCTACGACTTGGCCGACTTTGAAGCCGCCGATTTACGCGCGCAATGTGAAACAGCCGAGACCGAAGCACCTGACACCGTGCGGTTTACCCGTGCCATCAAGGACGCCGTTGCGTTTGAAGACCGCATTGGCGTGATCGAGGCCCTCTGGTCTGTTGTTCTTGCTGATGGCGTACGCGATGAACATGAGGATGCGATGTTGCGCATGGTTGCGCCGCTTCTTGGGGTCAGCGACCAAGACAGCCACAAAGCGCGCCTGCGCGTCACCCAAAGCTGATGTTTGTCAGTCTTCCGATGTATGACCGACCCGAAAATCGGGCGGCCCATGATGCGTTGTGGGCGGGCGTGCGCGACAACTTGGGTTACGGCCCAAAAACGCTCGACCGGGACACCGATCACATAACCGGCTGGGGGCGTGAAGATTTGCTATTGGGGCAGATCTGCAATCTGCCCTACCGCGCCGACTTTCGGAATAACGTCACCCGCATTGCCTGCGCCGACTACGGGTTAGATGACACGCCAGCGGGGTATTACCATTCTGTTTTCGTGGTGCGCGTTGAAGACGCGCCACGTGGCCTTGCCCCCGCCACTTTGGGCCGTTTCGCTTATAATGATGCACTCTCTCAGTCTGGATGGGGCGCGCCGCTTGCGCGCATCACGCAGCAGGGGCTGCAATTTCATACCACCCTGCTCACGGGCGCGCATATCGACAGCGTGAAGGCTGTCGCGACGGGCCGTGCGGACCTTGCATCGATTGACGCCGTAACTTGGCGCATGTTTCAGAAATGGGAACCAATGGCGGCTAACTTACGGGCTATTGGACGCACAGGGCTGTCTCCGGGAATGACGTTCATAACCGGCAACACCAAGGACCCTGCACCGCTGCGCGCGGCGTTGGCTGACGCAATCGCAGCCCTTTCGCCCGATCATGCCCAAACCCTTGGCCTACGCGGGATCGTTGAACTGCCAGACAGCGCCTATGACATCGCGCTGCCAAAAGCCCCCTAAACGCACATTGCATTCGCCCACGATTTGCGTCCTACTCGGCCAGATCACTGTAAACGAGGCCCCATGACCGCTCCTGTCATCGAAATCCGCAATCTTCACAAAGCTTACGGCACGCTCGAAGTCCTGAAGGGTGTCGATATCAGCGCGCCCGCGGGCCATGTTGTCAGCCTGATCGGGTCGTCTGGATCCGGTAAATCGACACTGCTGCGTTGCGCCAATCTGCTTGAGGATAGCCAGCAAGGGGATGTTCTGTTTTGCGGCGAGCCCGTCACTTGGAAGGGTAAGGGCCTTGCGCGCCATCCGGCGGATCGCGCCCAGATGATCCGCATTCGCACCAACCTCAGCATGGTGTTCCAGCAGTTTAACCTGTGGTCGCATATGACAATTCTGCAAAACGTGATGGAAGCGCCGCTCACTGTCCTGAAGCGGGATCGCGCAGAGGTTGAAGCCGCCGCGCGCAAGTATCTCGACAAGGTCGGGATCGCCGACAAATGTGATGTCTATCCGGCAATGCTGTCGGGTGGCCAACAGCAACGCGCTGCGATTGCGCGCGCACTTTGCATGGAACCAAAAGCACTGCTGTTTGATGAACCGACTTCGGCGCTTGACCCTGAATTGGAACAGGAAGTCGTTAAAGTTATCAAAGACTTGGCAACTGAGGGGCGCACGATGCTGGTCGTCACTCACGACATGCGCATGGCACGCGACATATCAGATCATGTCGTGTTCCTGCATCAAGGGCTGATCGAAGAACAAGGCTCACCAGAGGAATTGTTCACCAACCCGAAATCAGAACGCCTGCGCGGGTTTCTTTCCGTCACGCAAACCACCTAAACCATTGCCTTTTCGCGCAACACAGACAATCCTGCGCGACAGTTTGGCGACCGCACTCCGAGTCGCCCTTTCATCTCAGGGAGAAACACGATGAAAAACCTTATCCTCACGACCGCGGCACTCGCACTTACGGCGGGCATGGCAATGGCTGACGGCCATTCCGTTGTCCGCATGGGCACCGAGGGCGCCTACGCGCCTTGGAACTTCATCAACGACGCTGGCGAAGTTGACGGCTTTGAGCGCGAGCTGGGCGACGAACTTTGCGCCCGCGCAGAACTGACCTGCGAGTGGGTCACGAACGAGTGGGACAGCATTATCCCGAACCTTGTGTCCGGCAACTACGACACAATCATCGCTGGCATGTCCGTAACGGACGAGCGCGACGAAGTGATTGATTTCACAATGGCTTATACGCCTGCAGACCCCACATCTTTCGTGGCATTGTCTATGGATGTTGACCCAGCTGCTGGCGTGATCGCTGCGCAAACAGGTACAATTCAGGCGGCCTACATTGCCGATCAAGGCTGGACACTGGTTGAATTCGCAACACCAGAAGAAACACTTGCAGCCGTGCGCGGCGGTGAAGCAGACGCGGTTTTCGCTGACAAATCCTTCCTCGCAGCCGCACTTGAAGGCCAGGACGAGCTGATGATGCTTGAGCAAGAAGTGTCCTTGGGCGCTGGCGTCGGCATGGGCATCCGTGAAAGCGACAACGAGTTGCGTGACACCTTCAACGCAGCGATCCAGTCCATGAAGGACGACGGTTCCCTCAACGCGCTGATCACAAAGTGGGAAGTTGCTTCAACTTTCGAATAAACCAAATTTGCGCCCTGCCCTCACCGGTGGGGCGCATTTTTCGCTTCTTTTGTTCTTAAATACCTAATTTCCACCGCCCACCCGAGGCTCCGACATTTTTGATTTCTGCGCAGATCCCAGCACCCTAGAGTCCTTCACATGGCTTTCCTGCTACCTGACCACAGGCAAGCACATGGGGTTCTATTGGTCATTCCTGACCGTCCTGACATTGCTGGCTATCACCGCCCCCCTCGCCCTGACGTTTGGCATGGGTGGCGCAATGGCCGCACGTTCGCGCCTCGCGCCGGTGTCATGGCTTGGCAAAGGTTACATCGCAATCGTGCGCGGCGTGCCCGACATCGCGTTCTTTTTGTTTTTCGTCATCGCGCTGGACCAAGGCATCGAATACCTACGCCATCAAGCGCTCTGCCCTGACTGGCCAGACGCCATTCGCCAAGGCAATGACTTTATCGTCTGCCAAGCCGCGAAAATGCCGCTCAGCAACGCCGCCCCCGAAGTACATGATCGCTACGGGTTCTTCATCGCCGTCTTCACCTTTGCCATCGTCTTTGGTGCATTCGCAGGCAACGTGTTGTTCGGCGCAATGAAAGCCGTGCCCAAGCCGCAAATTGAAACCGCCGAAAGCTACGGCATGACCCGCCGCCAGACGTTCTGGCGCATTGTTGTGCCGCAAATGTGGGTCTACGCGCTGCCCGGCCTTGGCAACCTTTGGATGGTGCTGATTAAGGCCACACCACTGCTGTTCCTGCTTGGCGTCGAAGACATCGTCTATTGGGCGCGTGAGCTTGGCGCGACCAAGACACCGCGCTTTACGGATTACCCGCATGGCGATTGGCGCATGTGGTATTTCCTCGCCTTGCTGGTGTTCTACCTCGCCTTCACGCGCGTCTCTGAAATCGTGCTTGAGCGTACGATGCGCCGCCTTACCCGTGGCCAAGCCACTTCCGGCGGCGAAGCCCAACGTAAGGTGGCTGGCTGATGGAAGAATGCCTCAACACCATTGCGGACTACGCCCTGCGCTCTGTCGGGGTTGGCGAACGCCTTTTGCCGCGCTCTGATTTCACGCTGTGCCAACAGTTCACGCTGATCGGTTCGGGCATGTTATGGAACATCTATTTTGGCCTGCTTGCGCTGCTGTCCGGCTTTTTCCTCGCCACCGCTGTGGCCCTCGGCAAAGCTGCACGCAACCCGATCATTCGCAAAGCGTCTGAGTGGTTCATTTTCGTATTCCGCGGTTCCCCGCTGTTTATCCAGTTCTTCTTTGCCTACTTCTTCTTCCTATCCCTCAAAAGCCAGTTCGCTTTCTTTGATGCGTTTACGTCCGCATGGCTGGGTGCATTGATCGTGTTATTCCTCAACACGTCTGCTTACACGGGCGAGATTTTTTATGGCGCTTTGCAATCCATCCCCAAAGGCGACATCGAAGCAGCAGACGCCTACGGGTTGTCCGGCTGGACCCGTTTTCGCCGCGTCATTTGGCCAACAATGCTGCGCCTTGCATGGCCCGCCTACACCAACGAAGCGATCTTTCTGTTCCATTCCACAACCCTTGTATTCTTCAGCGGCTTCCCCGTTTGGGGCCAAAAAGGCGATGCGCTTTATTACGCCGCTTTCTTTGCCGACAAGACATTCAACCCGTTCATCCCCTACCCCATTTTGGCGTTCTATTTCATCCTCCTAACCTTGGTCATCATTGCGATCATGGGGAAAATCGGCACGCGCCTGAACAGCCATCTGCCGCAAGACGCCAAGCCCAAATTCCGGTTCCGTCCTCAAATCATTCGGTGATTCGCCATGACTTGGCTCCACGACAATCCTGACATCAAAACCATCCGCGTCGCGGCGTCCGACCTCAATGGCGTGGCCCGTGGCAAGCGCATTCCAACAAAGTTCGCGCAAGGGATCGAGGAAAGCGGCACGCGCTTTCCGCTGTCTGTTCTGAACCTCGACATCTGGGGCGAAGACATCGACAACTCACCGCTTGTGTTTGAAGCCGGTGATCCGGACGGCGTTGCGCTGCCAACCGAACGCGGATTTATGCCAATGCCGTGGCTGGAAAATCCCTCTGCTCTTCTGCCCATGTGGATGTACCGCGAAGATGGCAGCCCGTTTGACGGTGACCCGCGCCATGCCCTCGCCGCAGTGCTGAAACGCTACGCGGACCGTGGCCTGACGCCGATTTGTGGCACGGAACTGGAATTCTATATTGTTGATGACAGCGGCAAAGACCTGAAGGTTGTGCCATCGGAACGCTCTGGCAAGCGGCGGCCCGGTGCTGAAATCCTGTCCCTGCGTGCGCTTGATGCTTTTGATAACTTCTTCACCGCGCTTTATGATGGGGCCGAGGCGATGGACATCCCCGCCGAAACCGCCATTTCCGAAGCGGGCCTTGGCCAGTTCGAAATCAACCTCAGCCACGGCGGTGCGATGAAAGCCGCTGCCGACACATGGCTTTTCAAACTATTGGTGCGCGGAATTTCCCGCCAGAATGGATTTGCCGCATCGTTTATGGCGAAACCCTACCCAGAATATTCCGGCAACGGCATGCATGTGCATTTTTCGGTGTTGGACGCGGAAGGCAACAACATCTTTGACAACGGCGGTGATGAAGGCACAGACGTGCTGCACCACGCCATTGCCGGCTGCATGAACGCGCTGGCCCCGTCCGCGTTAATCCTCGCGCCGCACGGAAATTCCTATGACCGCTTGGTGCCCAACGCCCACGCGCCGACATCCATCTGCTGGGCCTATGAAAATCGCACCGCAGCCATCCGCGTGCCGGGCGGCAACCACAAGGCACGCCGCATCGAACACCGCGTTGCGGGCGGGGATGTGAACCCCTACCTGATGCTCGCCGCGGTTCTTGGTGCTGCGCTGACGGGCATTGAAGACGCGGAAATGCCGCCCGCACCAATCACCGGCAACGCATATGATCAAGGCCTGCCACAGCTGCCAGCGTCATGGGGCGAAGCGATCGACCGCTTTGAAACCGACGAACGCATCAAGCGCATCTTCCCCGCCGAGTTGATCCGCAATCTTGTCGCCACCAAACGCCAAGAACTACAGGCCTTTGCAGACCTCAGCCCCGAAGAACAGATCGACCTGTATCTCGATACCGTTTGAGTTACCGATTTACTTGTGCGCGGCGTGCAGGCCTACTACCTTGGCGATGAAATCAAAAACTGGTGCTTCATGAAAATCGGTATTCTGCAAACTGGCCATGCTCCTGACGAGCTGCGCCCCGTTGTTGGTGATATAAACAATCTCTTCGAGCGGCTATTGAGCGGTCAGGGTTTCACATTTGAAACCTTCCCCGTTGTTGACGGTGATTTCCCCGAAGGATCTGACGTTTGCGATGGTTGGCTAATTACGGGGTCCAAACATGGCGCCTATGATGATTTGCCGTGGATCGCGCCACTGGAAACACTGATCCGCGATATTTACGCAGTTGGTCGCCCATTGGTCGGTGTTTGCTTCGGCCACCAGATCATCGCGCAGGCGTTGGGTGGAAAGGTTGAGCAATTCAGCGGCGGCTGGGCCATTGGCCGCCAGACCTATGATTGGGACGGGGAAGAGGTTTCGCTTAATGCTTGGCATCAAGACCAAGTTGTTCAACGCCCAAGCGACGCGACTCCAATTGCCAGCAATGACTTTTGTGAAAACGCAGCATTGCTCTATGGCAACCGCGCATTCACCTTGCAGGCACATCCCGAATTTGAGTCCAACTTTATCGAAGGGTTGATCAACGCGCGCGCCGGTACTGTTCCCCCAGAGCTTATCGAAGGTGCGAAGGCGGATCTGGGAAAAGACAACGCGAATGCACGCCTCGCCGCGCAAATCAGCGCCTTTTTTAAAGGTGTCGCCGCATGAGTTGGACAGACAACATCCCGCAAGCCGCCCGTAATTACCTCGATGCGAACCGCTTGGACGAGGTCGAATGTATGATCTCCGATCTGCCCGGTATTGCCCGCGGCAAGGCGGTTCCGGCAGCCAAATGGGAAAAGCTAACACAGTTCCACCTGCCAGAATCCATTTTCTTTCAGACCCTTACGGGCGGTTGGGGCGAAGCGGCAGGGGACGCTGGCTTCACAGAACCCGACATGGTTTTAAAACCGGATCTGTCCACCGCCACCGCCGCGCCTTGGGCGGCAGACGGCACGTTACAAGTCATCCACGATGCCTTTGATACCAAAGGCGAACCGGTACAATTCAGCCCGCGCAATGTTCTTAAACGCGTGGTCGCGCTTTACGAAAAAGAAGGTTGGACACCTGTTGTTGCGCCGGAAATGGAATTCTTCCTCGTCGCGCGTAACACCGACCCGACCAAACCGATTGAACCCATGATCGGGCGCTCGGGCCGCCCTGCTGCTGCCCGCCAAGCCTATTCGATGACGGCCGTTGACGACTACGGCCCCGTCATCGACGACATCTATGAATACGCTGAAGTCCAAGGCTTTGAAATCGATGGCATCACCCAAGAAGGCGGTGCTGGCCAGCTTGAAATCAACCTCAATCACGGCGATCCGGTTGAACTGGCCGATCAGGTGTTCTTCTTCAAACGCCTGCTGAAAGAAGCCGCGCTAAAGCATGATTGCTACGCCACCTTCATGGCCAAACCGATTGAAAACGAACCGGGCAGTGCCATGCACGTGCACCACTCGATCCTTGATAAAAACGGAAACAACATCTTCACCGGTCCGCAGGGGGGCGAGACGGATGCGTTCTTCCACTTCATTGGCGGCTTGCAGGAATACCTGCCCGGCGTCATCGCGGTGATGGCGCCTTACGTGAACAGCTATCGGCGTTACGTCAAAGACCACGCAGCCCCGATCAATCTTGAATGGGCGCGCGACAACCGCACCACGGGACTGCGCGTGCCGTTGTCGTCACCAGAAGCCCGCCGCGTTGAGAACCGCCTCGCGGGGATGGATTGCAACCCTTACCTGTGCATCGCGGCATCGCTGGCCTGTGGTTACCTCGGGATGAAGAACGAAATCCGCCCCGACAAACGTTTTCAGGGCGACGCCTATGAAGGGGACGGCGAGTTGCCCCAAGGTCTCTACGCCGCGCTGGATCTGTTTGATGCGAACACCGAAATGCACGACGTGCTCGGCCCCGATTTCGCCCGCGTCTATTCCATCGTAAAACGTGCGGAATACGAAGAATTCCTGCACGTCATCAGCCCGTGGGAGCGTGAACACCTCCTTCTAAACGTATGATCCGAATTGCATTTTTTCTTGTTACCCTTCTGGGTGGCTTGATCGCATTTGGCGCGTTTTATCTGGTGCGCGGTGATGGCAGCAGCCCGGAACCGGCGGAAATAGCACAACCCGAAACGCCGCAGATCGAAGCAGCGCCAATGGAAGAAACCGCACCCGAACGTCTCTATTTCCTACAAGGTGTCGACCTTGAAAGTGGTGCTGTAACACTTGTCATAAACGGTGAACTCACCGGTCAAGATGCGCTGGTGGTCACGGATCAAGCGGCACTTGCGGCCGCGCAGAACGCAGCCTTCGTGAATGCGGCGACCACTGATGGCGGCACCGTCGCGTTGATGACCTCTGGTGTGCCGCCCCAGCATGCCTTCGCGACACTCTACCGTAATGACGCACTGGTCGCCGCGCTCACCTGCACAACAACACCGTGTGGTGGTTATGCTTCGCAAGACATGAACCTGACCCCACTGTTCGCCGTCGCACAACCGCTGGTGAGCATTCAAGACGCCTTTGACAGTCACGACGATTACCTCGCGACGATTGAAGCGATTGCGCAGAATTCCAATTATATGTTCCTTGATCTGCGCCCTAACGATCCTTTCCCGCTTGAACCCCAAAGCGCGCGAATGGAACTTGCATTGCCCACGCTGATCTCTTTGGCAGACACCACGTTTGATACCAATGTTGCATCCGCCCTCGCCCGCACTATCGTTGAACCGCTGCTGCCCGATGGCGCCCAGATTTCTGAGGTTGTGTTTACCACCACCGGAGAAGGCCTTGTGGCGGATGGCGACAGTGGAACGCCTGTCCTTGCTGGCGGCGCACCGATCCCCTTCCCTGATGTAAAATTTACCAGCGTCACCGTTCAC
>JAHBAO020000333.1 GCA_018500065.2 Octadecabacter sp.
CAATGCCGGTCAACCAACGACAAAACGCTTCAACATAGTCGGGGTCAAGACCGTAAAGCCGCGCAATGTAGCGACTGTTTTCCATTGCAGAGTGGCGGGTCGCAACGCCACCCATAAAGCCAAGGGGGAATGACACGCGACAGTTGCGGTTCACTTGCCCTTCGTCAGGTTTTTCCAAACCCGCCATCATATTGATGATCGTCGTCTTGCCGGTCCCGTTTGGTGCCAGAATGCCGAGCGAATTCCCAAGTTCCACACGAAAACTCGCGCTATCAAGGATAACCTTGCGCTGGGTACCTGTCCAAAAGGACTTACTGACGTTCACAAACTCAAGCATCGAATGCCTATACTACCTCGGTTCGGGGCGATTATTGGTCTGTCCGCCATACGTGACAGATTACCCCTTCATTGTCTCCAATAAGAGAACAATCTGGCGATAATATGTCGGTGCTGCCCCATTATTTACAACGCTTATGTCACGAAATTTAAGGAACGCGTGCAAAATTGCCCACGTTTGCTGGTTTTTAGTTCCCTTTAACTTAGTTTGGGGGCAATGACTTTGCATAAAGATATCAGAAATTGCCAAAAATGTGCGGTGCGGTTCGGGGCAACAAAGACAGCCCATGAACCGCGCCCTGTGGTTTGGTTTGCCCCGTCCGCACGCATGTTGATCGCTGGTCAAGCACCTGGCCTCAGGGTCCATGAAAGCGGGCGTCCGTTTACAGATCCGTCAGGCGACCGTTTGCGCGAATGGCTGGGGCTTGATGGCGCTGCGTTCTACGACCAGTCCCGCGTGGCGATTGTGCCGATGGCATTTTGCTTTCCCGGCTATGACGCCAAAGGCTCAGACTTGCCGCCACCGCCGATCTGCGGCCAGACTTGGCATCGCCGCGTGATGGAGCAGCTTTCGCACGTCCGCTTGCGGGTCTTGGTTGGGGCCTCGGCGCATCGGTATCATTTGGGGGTAAAAACCGGCGTGAGCGTGACCGTCGCGGGGTGGCGCGACCATGCGCCCGACACGTTTGTCTTGCCTCATCCGTCTTGGCGCAATACCGGATGGTTAAAGAAAAATCCGTGGTTCGAGGGCGAGGTTGTACCCGCTCTGCGTGCCCGTGTGAAAGAGGTTTTGAATGACTGATGTAACAGAGATTGACCGCGCCCACGGCGCTATGGTTGCTGACGAAGCCGACGACATCGCACGACTGCGGTTTTATGAGCGCCTTGCCGAAAGCGAGTTGTTTATGTTGCTTGAGGGCGAAGCGGAGGGCGACCAGATTTCGCCGGCGATGTTTGAAGCCGAGGGGCAGGAATTTGTTCTGATCTTTGATCGCGAAGAACGCATGGTCGATTTTTATGGCAAAGCGATTGCGCCCTACGCGGCGCTATCAGGGCGCGGAATGGCGCAGATGCTGACGGGGCAACGGATTGGTATGGCGTTGAACATGGGCGTGGCACCGTCTGCGATGCTGGTGCCGTCAGAAGCTGTTGATTGGCTGGCGCAAACTTTGGGGAATGACCCTGAGGAAGTCGAAGGGCAGATCACGGAGGTGACGGCGCCCAAGGGACTGCCTGAAGTCTTGCTTGAAGCGCTGGATCGCAAGTTGGCGACAGCGGCGGGGTTGGCTGTTGAGGCCTATTTATGTGGCGTCACCTACGAGGGCGGCGGACGCGGGCACATGCTGGCGTTTGTTGGCACGGTTGAGGGCGCCGAAGGTGCGCTGACGGCGGCGGTGAACGAAGCCTTGGTGTTTTCGGGCATTGATGCGGGCATGTTGGATGTCGCCCATCTTGAGGGCGGTGATCCGGTGTCGGAACGGGTTGCCAAAGTCGGGCTGCGGTTCGACCTGCCAAGCCCGCAAATGCCAAGCCAACCGGGTGCAAACCCGGGGATGGACCCGAGCAAACCGCCGAAACTGAATTAGCGCGTGCCGCGAGCGGGGGCAAAATTTAAAAATTTTGCAGCCTGCGGCGCAGGTATTTTTGAACAAAAGAAGGCTTGGGGAGCTAGTAGCCTTGCGCGCGGTCTACGAGGTGCAAGAAGGGTTCGCCTGCTTCACCGCGACGGATGTTTTCAGCGATGCACATCGCGGCGGTGCGCGCACGTGTCGTGGAGGCAATGTGAGGCGTGACCGTAACCTGCGGGTGTTTCCAGAATGGATGGTTTTGCGGCAAGGGTTCGGTGCGAAAGACATCCAAAGTGGCATGCGCGATGTTGGCCTCAAGTGCTGCGATAAGGGCTGTGTCATCAATGAGTGGACCGCGACCCGGATTGATGATGAAGGCGCCATTTGCAAGCAACGACAGGGTCTTGGTGTTCAAGATGTTGGTCGTGGCATCCGTGAGGGGCAGCAAAAGGACGACGATTTCTGCCCCGCTCAGCGCATCGATCAGCCCAGCATCGCCAGACAAACACGCGACACCCTGAATGGTTTTCTGCGAGCGACTCCATCCCGTCACTGGAAACCCGAGCGTTGCCAGCATCTGCGCACAGGCAGCACCCAGTGCACCGAGGCCGAGGATTGTGACGGGGCGCTCTTGGGCGAGTGGCGGGAAATCGGTGCGCCAAACGCCGTCTTGCCCCAGAATGTGCGCGTCCATGCCGAGATGATGGCGCAGGGCGTGGCCAACCACCCATTCCACCATTCCGTCCGTCAAACCCGGGTCGACCATCCGCGCAAGGGGTTGCGTGAGGGTTTCATTTGACACGATGTCCTCAACGCCGGCCCAAAGGTTCAGCACCGCTTTGCAGGATGTGTAAGGCGAGAAATCCTTCACAGGACCGTTGGGGGCTGCGATGATGTAGTCGACTGTGTCTGGCGCGTGAGCGCGCGACAGATCTATCGTTAAGCCTTTGGCGTGAAAGGCATCGGGCAATGCCTGTGCATACTCTGGCCACACATGGTCGCCCGCAGAGAACAATGCCTTTATCATCGTGGTTTGTGCACATGTGCGGATTGAACCAGCCCGAAAGCCACCATCAAAACCAGCATCGCAGAGCCGCCATAACTGACCAGCGGCAGCGGTACGCCAACGACGGGTGCAAGACCCATAACCATTGCCATGTTCACCGAGAAGAACAGGAAGAACGTTACGGCGACGCCCATTGTGACAAGCGACGCAAAGCGATCTTTGTTTGTCACGGCGGATTGCACACAAAAGATGATGATCAACGCATAAAGAATGAGCAGACCAAACGCGCCGATGAACCCGAATTCCTCTGCCAGAGTGGTGAAGATAAAGTCGGTATGTTTTTCCGGCAGAAAATTCAGCCGGCTTTGCGTGCCCTGCATATATCCACGCCCGGTCCAACCACCTGACCCCAGCGCAATTTTGGCTTGGG
>JAHBAO020000428.1 GCA_018500065.2 Octadecabacter sp.
AGCGCGCCCAACACACGATTGGTTTCAGACAGGATCGGCAAGGCGACACAAATGATGCCCGGCTCATGTTCTTCGCGGTCAAACCCGTAGCCATTGGCGCGAATGTCGTCCAATTCAGCGCGTAGGCTTTTTGCAGAGGTGTGCGTGGTGTCGGTGAAGCGATGGTAGCTTTGCTGGCCCAACACATCCGCCAGCTCGTCCTCTGGCAGATACGCCATCATCGCTTTGCCAGCACCTGTGCAATAGGCGGGCCCAACTTTTCCCGCTTGGCTGTACATTTGCACAGGATCAGCCGCATTGCGTTTATCAACGTAAATAACCTGTGCGTGGTCCAATTGGGCAAGGTGTACTGTTTCCCCGACATCCGCGCTTAGTAAATCGACCTGCGCACGCGCGATCGGCGCAAGCGAGGCTTGCTGCCAGGCCGCATGGGCAAGACGCACCAAACGCACGCCTGGGGCATAAGTTCCGCGGTCGGGATCATAGGCCAACATACCCTGATTGGTCAGTGTTTGGACGAATCGGTAGAGGGTCGCTTTGGGAAAAGGCGACGCATCCATCAGTTCGGAAAATCGAACCGGACGGCCAAAAGATGCCACCTGATCCAACACTTCCAATGCCTTACCGACTGTTCCGTCACCCGAAGCTGCCACGTCATCCTCCTGTTTCTCCGAAGTCCTCCAACCTCTGTGTTGACAAGCATGGGCGATTCGAGATTAGATTTCAATATTCAAAACCAAGTTTCAAATAATGAAACTGGTTTGTTTGGAATCTAAGGGAGGAAACCATGAATTCCATTTTTAAGGCGTCTACTGCGGCGCTTGCTTTGCTTGCTATGACGGCACCAGCATCAGCAGAACTGACAGGCGATCTGCGGATCGTCTCTGACATGTCCAACCCTGCACCCCGCGCAGTGATGGAAGGTCTTGTCGCCGACTTCGGCGCGGCAAATCCGGACCTGAACATCGAGCTTGAGATCGTTGATCGCGAAGCTTGGAAAACACAAATCCGCAATGCGCTGACTGCAAACGCACCAGACGTTGTAAACTGGTATGCGGCCAACCGTATGGGGCCATACGTCGAAGCGGGCCTGTTTGAAGACGTGTCTGACATGTACGAAGACGGCAGCCTGCCAGGTCTCGACGCTGTTAAAGGCGCGATGACTTTGGATGGCGCACAGTGGGGCGTTCCATACACGTTCTATCAATGGGGCATCTATTACCGCGAAGACATCTTCAACGAGCTGGGCCTGACCGAGCCTACGACAATGGAAGAAGAAATGGCCAACTGTCAGGTCATCCTCGACTCCGGTCGTAAGTGCTACGCGATCGGCACCAAGTTCCTTTGGACGGCTGGTGGCTGGTTCGACTACATGAACATGCGCACAAACGGCTTTGACTTCCACATGGAACTCGCACGTGGCGAAGTTGCTTGGACAGACGAGCGCGTCGTTCAGACGTTCGAAAACTGGGCTGCTCTGATCGAAATGGGCGCCTTCATCGACGACCACCAGTCTTACAGCTGGCAGGAAGCGTTGAAGTTCATGACAGACGGTGACGCAACAGCATACCTCATCGGTAACTTCGCTGTGGCACCTATGCGTGACGCAGGTCTGGACGATAGCCAGATCGACTTCTACCAGTTCCCAACCATTGCGGACGTTCCACAGGGCGAAGATGCCCCGACAGACACGTTCCACATTCCGGCTCAGGCGTCTAACAAAGACAACGCCCGTGCATTCCTTGCCTTCGTTGCTTCTGCTGACGTTCAGACAGAAATCAACGCGGGTGCGGCGCTCGGTCAGTTGCCTGTAAACGCAGACTCTTCCGTTGATGCGGACGAGTTCCTCGAGCAGGGCTTTGATATGCTGTCCAACAACGCACAAGGCGGCGTTGCACAGTTCTTTGACCGTGACTTCCCCGCCGAAATGGCGTCGGTCGGCATGGAAGGCCTGCAAGAATTCATGGTGTTCCCAGAGAACGTCGATGACATCCTTGCACGTCTCGAAGAAGCACGTGGTCGCATCTACGAGTAATCAAACATCGGGGCAGGCTTTCGGGCCTGCCCCACCCCCCTTAACCCATCCGCAAGCCGCCCGTTCCACCTTTGGCGCGATTTCCGCATGTGTTGACCCGTGAGGAGACGATCATGACAACAGCCACCACGCGAAGCTGGTACAAGCGTAACGAAATCGCGGTAACGCCGTGGTTGTTCCTGATCCCCGGCATCATCATGTTCGCGCTTTACGTGATCTTTCCGATTTTCCAATCGTTCTGGATTTCATTCCACGAATGGGACGGTCTGGGCGAAAAGGAATGGGTCGGTCTGGCCAACTACGAGCGTCTCCTCGGCGGTGATCGTAAATTTGAGACATCCTTTTGGAACAACCTGAAATGGCTGATCCTGTATTTGCTGGCGATCCCGATGGGGTTATTTATCTCGCTGTTCCTGAACCAAAAGGTGTTTGGCATCCGGCTTTATAAGTCGCTGTTTTTCTTCCCGTTCGTGATTTCACAGGTCGTCGTCGGCCTTGTGTTTTCATGGTTTTACCTACCGGGCGATCAAGGCCTGTTGAACAACGTGGTCGGTGTGATCGGGCTTGGACCATACAACATTCTTGGCAGCCCCAACTCGGCCACCTACGGCATCATCGCTGCGGGCCTGTGGCCACAGACAGCCTATTGCATGATCTTGTACCTCACAGGTTTGAACTCAGTGGACCCTGAACAGGTCGAGGCCGCGCGTCTTGATGGCGCAAAGGGGTTTCGCATGCTGTGGTATGTGATCCTGCCGCAACTCAAACCGGCGACATTCATCGCCTTCGTCGTCACCATCATCGGCGCACTGCGGTCATTCGACTTCATCGCCGTGATGACCAACGGCGGCCCCTTCGGGTCCACCCGCGTACTATCGTTTTACATGTTCGAAGAATCCCTATCTGAATTCGGCTTCCGCATGGGCTACGGCGCGGCCATCGCGGTCGTTCTGTTCTTCATCATGCTGGGCTTTATCGGCTACTTCTTGTGGTCGATGTACCAAGACGAAAAAGGAGCACGCTGATGTTTCCGACCCCATTAGAAAAGACATCCCGCCAATGGCAGATCAGCTACCAAGTGCTGCTGCCCATTGTCTTGATCATCTGGCTGTTGCCGCTGATTGCTGTTGCGATCTTTTCCATCAAACCGGACGCGGATTTCACCAACGGCAACTATTGGGGCATCCCATCCTCGTTTGAGATGTTCACCAACTACGGCAAGGTCTTCTTTGAATCCGACATGCCGCGGTACTTGCTGAACTCCGTGTTCATCACGGTTCCAACGGTGATTGGCGCAGTCATGCTCAGCTCGATGACGGGGTTTGCTTTGGGCGTGTATAAGTTCCGCGGCAACCTTTTGATCTTTTTCATGTTCATCGCCGGTAATTTCGTACCGTTCCAGATCCTGATGGTCCCCGTGCGCGACCTGACATTGTCGCTGAACTTGTATGATACCAAAACCGGCCTCGTGCTGTTTCACATCGCGTTTCAGACAGGGTTCTGCACGCTGTTTATGCGCAACTTCATCCGCGCATTGCCCTTCCCCTTGATCGAAGCCGCCCGCGTTGAAGGCGTCGCGGAATGGCGCATCTTCTTGTTCGTGGTCCTGCCATTGATGAAACCCGCGCTCGCCGCGCTTTCGGTGCTGATCTTTACGTTCATCTGGAACGACTATTTCTGGGCCATCGTGTTGACCCAAGGCCCCGACAGCCAACCTGTCACAGCGGGCATTACCAGCTTCAACAGCCAATATCGCGCCGCATACCATTTGATGTCCGCGGGTTCGATTGTGGCCGCACTGCCCCCTGTGGCAATGTTCTTCTTGATGCAAAAACACTTTATTGCGGGTCTAACCCTTGGGGCTGTGAAGTAATGAAAACTTGGCGATTGGATGATGGCCGTCAGACACTGGTTCTGGCAGCACGGCGCGAACGACTCCCCGAAGTCGTCTATTGGGGCGCGGTTTTGCCCGACGGCG
>JAHBAO020000179.1 GCA_018500065.2 Octadecabacter sp.
ACCTTGGTGGATGAAGACACCGACAAAGAGACCACGTATCAGGTCGTCGGTGAATATGAGGCGGACATTGAAAATGGTCGCCTCAATATGAAGTCACCGATTGCGCGGGCACTGATTGGAAAAGAAGAGGGTGATAGCGTCGAAGTACGCACGCCCGGCGGTGTGAAATCTTACGAAGTTCTCTCGATCGTTTTCAAGTAAACCCCCAACTACTGGGCCATTTAGATAAGGCACTTGGCGCATGACGGACGGTTCGAATAAAGCAGATGTTTCGCTTAGGGCAGGCGCGCGCTCTGACGGCGTTTACGTGACCGTGATTGAGGTCATTGCGATTGTTATCAGCTTGATCTGGCTTGTCGGGGTCGCGGTGTTTTTCTTGGTTTTGCCGGGTGATGAAGAGGGTGCTGCGCAGGTCGATAGCTTGCGGTTCGTGATGACGCTGATGGCGATCTTCTTGCCGATTGCGATGATATGGATTGCGGCACTTGCTGCGCGTTCAGCCAAGGTTGTCCGCGAAGAAAGCCAGCGGTTGCAGGCCGCGGTTGACGCCATGCGTCAAACCTACGTGGCGGACCGCCAAGCGCGTGGTGTTGGAATAGAACCAACCGTGGAACGCAAACTTAACGAGATTGCCCGTGCGACCCAGAAAACCGAGACCACGCTAGCAACATTCGCAACCACACGCCCCGCTGAGCGCGTGCAGGCAGCGCCAATGCCTTCGGCGACGGGTACGGATGACCAGCCAAGTCTTGCGCTGGGCACGACTGCTGAAGACATCGCGCCGCCAATCTCGCGCCCTGATCTGGTGCGGGCGTTGAATTTTCCTGACACCGAAGCGGATGAAGTCGGTTTTGCCGCCCTTCGTCGTGCTTTGAAAGACCGAACATCCAAGCAGTTGATCCAAGCCAGCCAAGACGTGTTGACGCTGATGTCGCAAGACGGGATCTATATGGATGATCTGCGCCCAGATCGTGCACGCGCTGAAATTTGGCGTCGTTTTTCACAAGGCGAACGCGGTAAGTCTGTTGCAGCACTTGGTGGAATTCGGGATCGCTCCTCACTCGCGCTCACGGCTGGACGTATGCGCGAAGACGCGATTTTCCGTGATGCCGCGCACCACTTTTTGCGCAAGTACGATCAAATGCTGGTCGCGTTTGAAGCTGAAGCGAGCGATGAAGACATCGCAGCCTTGGCCGAAACCCGCACCAGCCGCGCGTTTATGTTGCTCGGCCGTGTGACGGGTGCATTCGACTAGTTATACGGATCATGGTCGTCGCGCTTTTGAAGCCAAAAATGTACTTTAACGGGCCAAGTTCTTGGTCATCGCCCGCGACGAACCCTTTGCGTTCATATAGGGCGCGTGCCCTTGGATTTGTGTCGATCACGTCAAGACGCACTTCTTTGTAGCCACGGGCGCGAGCCTCATCGCAGATGGCATCCAACAACAGTGTCCCGACGCCCTTGCCGCGCGCGTTTTCGTGGACAAACACGCCGTCCATCAAGAAGCGTTCATTTTCGGTGTCGCGTTCCAACATGGCCAAAAGCCCGACGCGCCATGTGCTACCGATCCAACCGTAATGGCGGGCAAGATCACGCCAGGTGCCAGCAACAAGCGCGCCTTCATATGTCTTGAACCCAGCAACCCCAAGCAGGATACCGGCCGTATCGCGCGCGCAAAGTGCATGGGTCGGGTCAAGAACGCGTTCAATAAATGTAATCGCGCGGGGGGCAGGCCCCATTACACGGCCCAGTTTTTGACCGAAAGCCTCCCAGTACATGGTGGCAATTTGCCCCCGCTCGTTCGGCGCAAATCCATGTGAAACGATCACAGCCATTGCGCTGCGGTGCTCAGATCGTCGTTAGTATTGATGTTGAAAAACGATGGCGGTGTCGTGTCAGGGAACCGCGCAATCGCAGCGTTTCGGGCTTCGGTGAACGTGCGAACTTTGCGGTGACCATCGGCCAGAAACGCAGCAAGCGGTTCGCGCAAATTAACGGGCCAAATTCCAAACGTTCCGTGTATCCCGTCCGCCGTTGCCGCAACCGCAAGACCATCTGGGTGCGCCATTCCCGCCATAAGCAATTGTGGAACAAGGTCACAAGGAAAGAATGGCGTATCTACCGCGACGCTCACAATATGCGTGGCGTCGTGTTCACGCGCCCAATCTAGGCCAGCCAATATTCCGGCAAGCGGGCCGAGGTGTTCGCGTGTCGCGTCCGCGACAACCGGCAGTTTCGGTGTGATGGGTGCATTGGAATTCACCACCACCCCAGCGACCTGCGGTTCAAGACGTTCAATGGCGCGCGCAAGTAGCGTTACACCGCCCAAGGACACGTCAGCTTTCAAGGTGCCGCCCATCCGAGTGCCAAGTCCGCCCGCTAAGATCAGGCCAAGAGGTTCGCGCATCGTCGGACACCTTATTGTCAATTGGTTGGGCCAAAGCTATGGCGGTTATAGCAAAATGTAAGGCAGCTTGATGTCCGGCGCGACCCAGAAATCATATTATTGGCTCGGCTTTCGAACAGGACTGCCGTTCTTGTTGGTGGTGGTTCCATTCGGCTTGCTGTTCGGGGTGGTTGCAACCGAAGCCGGTTTCACAGGCATTCAAACAATGGCCTTTTCGTCGGTTGTATTTGCGGGCGCTGCGCAATTCACAGCATTGCAACTGATGGCCGAAGATGCACCGTTTTTGATCATCGTTGCGACCGCCTTAGCAGTGAACTTACGTATGGCGATGTATTCTGCATCACTCGCCCTGTGGCTGGGTAAGGCACCGCTCTGGCAACGTGCGCTTATTGCTTATGTGAATGTCGATCAAAGCTATGCTGTGTCCATCAACCGCTATGAAGATGAGCC
>JAHBAO020000022.1 GCA_018500065.2 Octadecabacter sp.
AACAAGTGCCCAGCGCATGTCAAAATCAGCAAAAAGGCCGAAGTTTACGCCACGGTTCCACGCCATACGCAACGTAACAAACGGCGCGAAGACGTCATAGGTTTGGTTTGGTTGGGCCGGAAGGTTCACCAGATAAAGTACGACATATTTCGTAACTTGATCCAGCAAGAAAACCCAAAAGCCTGTCCAGAATGTCAGCCGCATCTACGTGGCCCTTTCAACGAATTGTTAGTGCCGAAAATGGCGCATACCCGTAAACACCATCGCGAGGCCAGCTTCATCAGCCGCCGCAATCACTTCGTCGTCCCGCATAGACCCACCTGGTTGGATCACACAAGACGCGCCCGCTGCGGCAGCTTCAAGCAAGCCATCGGCAAACGGGAAGAACGCATCGGACGCCACAGCCGCGCCTTTGGCAAGGCTTTCTGGCAGGCCAAGAGCATCCGCCATACGTTGCGCCTTGGTCGCAGCAATCAACGCAGAGTCCAGTCGCGACATCTGCCCAGCGCCGACACCAACCGTTGCACCGTCTTTGACATAAACAATAGCGTTGGATTTAACGTGCTTGGCAACTTTCCAAGCAAACAACAGATCGGCGAGTTGCTCGTCCGTCGGCGCGAGTTTTGTCACAACCTTCAGATCAGCCGCCGCAATATGTCCGTTGTCCTTGTTCTGCATCAGATAGCCGCCGGACACTTGACGAATGGTGTCCGCCACCGCCATCGGGTCTGCCAAACCACCCGTCGTTAGCAAACGCAGGTTTTTCTTCGCCGCAAACAGCGCTTTGGCTTCATCGGTAACAGACGGTGCAATCACGACTTCGGTGAAAATACCCGTGATCGCCTCAGCGGTCTGCGCATCCAGTTCACCGTTCAGCGCGATAATACCGCCAAATGCAGACGTCTGATCGCATTCAAACGCCGATTTGTAGGCCTCAGCCAGTGTCGCACCTTTCGCAACACCGCATGGATTGGCGTGTTTGATGATCGCAACAGCGGGGCCATCAGCGGCGCTAAATTCGCTGACCAGCTCAAACGCGGCGTCGGTGTCGTTGATGTTGTTATAGGACAGTTCTTTGCCCTGATGCTGGGTCGCTGTGGCAACGCCTGCACGGTTTGAACCATCGGTATAAAACGCCGCTGCTTGGTGCGGGTTTTCACCGTAGCGCAAAGTTTGCGCCAGTGTGCCCGCAACCGCCTTGCGGCGCGGTGCAACATTTCCGATCGCGCCGGCCATCCATGTGCTGACAGCTGCATCGTAAGCGGCCGTACGCGAATATGCCGTTTGCGCCAATGTCTGACGGAATGCAAAAGATGTTGACCCATCATTTGCATCAAGTTCAGCCAACAGCGCGTCGTAGTCTTCAACATCCACAACCACGTTTACAAAAGAATGGTTTTTCGCCGCCGCGCGGATCATCGCTGGGCCACCAATGTCGATGTTCTCAATCATCTCGTCATATTCAGCGCCACGCGCCAAAGCCGCCTCAAACGGGTAAAGGTTCACAACCAACAGATCGATCGCACCGATGTTATGCTCTTCCATCGCCGCCACATGCGCATCATTGTCACGCAGCGCCAAAAGGCCGCCATGCACGCCAGGGTGCAGTGTCTTCACACGGCCATCCATCATCTCGGGGAAGCCTGTCACATCCGCCACATCGCGCACTTCAAGGCCCGCATCGCGCAGCGCCTTGGCGCTTCCACCTGTCGACAACAGCTCGACACCGCGCGCGGCGAGCGCCTTTCCCAGTTCAATGAGTCCGGTCTTGTCAGAAACAGACAGCAACGCACGGGAAATAGGGTGAAGGTCAGTCATGTGGGCCCCCTCAGGCAAATCAATCATCCAATTCCGCCCCAGTCTCTTGCACGTCGCGCATTGCGGTTGGCGTGTCTTGCGCTTTGGACAAGGACCAGCGGATGCGCGTCGCATATGTCATTGCGCGTCCGGATAAAACCGCCTGTTGCGCAACGCGGGGGCGCAGGCGCCCATTTTCTAGATAAACTGACGGTTCAAGGCGCAATTCACCGGCACCGTCATGGCGAAACACCCAGATTTCACCCGACTTCTGCGTCAAAGAAACCGCCGCACCGCCCAAATCAATTTCTGCATCGACTTCAGGATGCAGATGCAGCCGCACCGACCACGGGATGCCTTGCAGCTTTTCCCCATCCAAAGCGCGATCAAACCTTGGTTCATCTGCCTTGTCGAGAATCGTCAACAGGTCTTCGCCCGCCAACGCGCGCCCGTCTTGGCTCAGGTCCAACGTCCGCACATGAGTCAGACCGTGGGACGCGCGGTACCCGTCATGGGCCATCTCAAGGCGGCTTCCATCCGCGAGTACTGTAATTTCGGACTGCACATCTTTGGGGCCAACGCGCAACCGCTCCACCCCATCTTTACCAATCAAAATGCGCGACGATGAAACCCCTTCGATCGACAGCGTTGAGTGACTTGGCGTAGCGCGCCCAGCGCGTCGCCAGTCGGCTCCAAAACTGCTGCCTGATCCGCAATTCACGATCAATGGGCGACGACCAGACGTGAGCTCAAATGCTAGGGTCGAAGCATGCGCCTCAGCATCCGCCGCACCACTTGGTGGGGCCGCGACATCCGCAATCAAACTGGTGCGCCCTGCGTTCAAGCGCCCATAGCCCATATGCAACCCGTTGTCGGGTTGCTCGAGCGTGCCAACACTCGCCAATGCTTGATCGAGCCAGCCATCCAACCCGCGACCGCCACCATGAAACCGTGCCAACCCGCCATCAGAATGGCGCATGGCCCGCAACGCAGGTGCAATACGCGCCATTGCAGCGCTCAGGGATTGCGGAACCTCCCGCTCGGCCCCCTTCAACGCAGTATCAACCCATGTGAAAAGCGTCAGGATTTGCAGCAACTCTTCGGGATTGCGCGACGGAATACCCCCATCCGCCGCGATCTGGCTTTTGCAATCTCGTTTCAAAACCGCAATCGCGGGATCTACACGGTCTTCCATACCTTGCAACGACAGCCCTGCGTAAATCATCCCCGCCAACGCCTCGAACCTTGGCAACCCAGCGCGGGCAACGTGCCAACGGCGCGACAGAAAGATCGCCTGCTGCGCGGCAGACCGGAAATACGCATCCGAGGTTTCTTTGTCCGCACCACGCAATAGGAAAAACCCGTGCGCGATCCACCGGATCAACCGTCGCCCCGTAATATCGGGCGTCCACCCCGCCCCGCGCCCATCCCCGTAACGCGCAATCCAATCAAACATCCAGCTTTGTGCGACCTGACGCGCCTTGCCATCGCCAACAGCCGCCAAATCATCAAGCCACTCAAATCCATGTGCCGCATTGGTTGAAGTATCCACCCTTTCGGCAGCTTCCCAAATGCTCACACCGGGGGCTTCGATCAGTTGACCAGAGAACAGAAAATTCCCTGCAAGCAACTGACGGCCACGTGCGTAATGGCCAATCATCTTCGGCTCAGGATTAGATTGAAACCCCGTCGCAGGGCGCGAACGTGCAGCACGGCGCGCATGCAGCCGGTTCATAAGACGCACGCGCCTTGAATATGTGTCAGTCGTGTCGACCACGTCGTCTTGCCCCTCGCCCGTGCTATTCAGCATCTTTGCGTTAAGGGCTTATACGTCGCGTCGCGCTCTAAGTCACTGGGGCTTTCGCAATTGCGCGATGTAAAATCCGTCCATCCCGCCGTTCTCGGCCCAATAGTCGGGCCGCAAGCGCAGCCCGCCGTCCTCAGTGCGCCATGCTGCATCAATGCCATCGCGCACAAGCGCAGCTGGTTCGACGGTTAGCCCCTTGTGGCGTTCTAGCGCCTCCTCGACCTGAACTTCACCCTCGTCAGGCAGCAGCGAACAGGTGCAAAACACCAAACGCCCACCCGGTTTCAACAGGCTTAGCGCGTGGTCAATCATGCGGGCTTGCTGATCAATCAACATGCCAAACTCGGACCCGTCCTTGGCGTAGGGCAAATCAGGGTGGCGACGGATCGTGCCTGTCGCAGAACAGGGCGCATCCAGCAAAACCGCGTCAAATCCGCCCTCAGTGAACGCAAATGCATCCGACTGAACGGTCTTCGCGTTCAACCCCGTCCGTTGCAGGTTTTCCCCAACACGAATCATCCGCCCCTCGGATGCATCCACAGCGGTCACATCTGCACCAGCCGCCGCCAATTGCATCGTCTTGCCACCCGGC
>JAHBAO020000045.1 GCA_018500065.2 Octadecabacter sp.
CTTCTTCTGGAACAAGGCTGCCAGCGAACAGACACACGGGGCAGGCCTTAATCAGGCGCGCCGCTTTGAGGGTTAGGAGTTCAGGGTCGCCCGGCCCTGCGCCGATGAAATAGACGGTCATTGTGTGGCCTTTTCTGGAATATAGGGATCGTCGCGTTTTGCGGTAAGGTCGCCGTCGATCTTACGGGCGTACCCACGCGGCGTGAACATGCGCGGGCCTTCACCGAGTTGCGCAAGCCGTGAGTTAGATGAGCCAATAAGGACGACGGTGAGCATATCAACTTCGTCCACCTCAAGTTCGTCCAGACGGCGGTAACGCACCAGTTCCGTTGGCCGCCCAAGGTTGGAGGCCAGCATGACAGGTGTGTCAACCGGACGGTGTTGCAACAGGATGTCACGGGCCTCAGCCAGCAGGGTGCGGCGGGTTTTTGAGACGGGGTTATAAAAAGCGATGACGAAGTCGCCCTGCGCGGCTGCGTTTAGGCGGCGGATGATGTCATCGCGCGGGGTCAGAAGATCAGACAGACTAATGGTGCAGAAGTCATGGCCCAGCGGCGCACCAGCACGCGCGGCGGCACCTTGGAGGGCGGACACACCGGGCGAGCAGACGACTTCCACACGGCGGGCAGCATCAGACACGCCTTCTTCATCGGGGCCACGGTCCAGCAATTCAAATACCAGTGCGCCCATCGCATAGATGCCTGCATCACCGGAACACACCAACGCGACGTTCCTGCCAAGTGCCGCCTGTTCGAGCGCATAGCGGCAGCGGGCTTCCTCGCCGCCAAGAGGGAAATCAGCGCGGGTCTTGCCAGTAGCCAGCGGGCCGAGAAGATCAATATACAATCCATAGCCGACAAGTTCCTCAGCATCCGCAACAAGGCGGGACACTTCAGGCGTGCGCCACGCGGCTTGGCCTGGGCCAATGCCGACGACAGATAGCCGGCCACGGGACCGACCCGCGAGATGCGTGATCGGTTCGGGCGCGCGGGCGATGGCGCAGGTCGCGGTCAGGGTTTTGGACTTCTCAACTTTCAGCTTTGCATCCGAACCAGCGGCCGCCAAGGCCGCGCCTTCGGACACGCCGTGGCAGCCGACTTCGGCGAACACCACATCTGATGGATTGGCGAGGCGGGGGGCTTCGTTTTCCAGTTCAGCGGCCGTGAAAACACGCAGCGGAACGCCAAGCCGATTGGCGGCTTGGATGATTGCCGGTTCGTCTGCCTTGAGGTCGATTGAAGCGACACAGGCGATCGCGCCTTTGGCGATATCATGGGCGTGGAGCGTGTCTTCGACCAGCCGCCACAAGTCTTCTGGGTCCGCGTTGCGCGCGCAGCCCAAGCCCAGCGCGAAGGACTGTGGATGGTAGATAAGGCGCGTTTCGCTGCCTGTTTCGTGGGCCTCGGTCACGCAAAGCTCAACCTCATTACCTGCGGGAAGATCAGCGTCAAAAATCGGTGTGCCGTTCCATGAAACACCACCGCCAGACAGCAGGTTTGCCATCACCGACTTAGCATCGTGCGGGTTTTGCAGGCGGTACCCGAGGGGTGGTTCATCAAGTGCAACGCCGAGCGCGACATCGCCTGCGGTTGTCACGGCCGCCGTGCCAACCAGCGCGTCGGCGATTTGTTTGGCCAGACGGTTTGCGCCGCGATGACCACCGAGGAGAGGGACGACGACTTTGCCGTCGTCAGAAACCGACACAACAGGCGGTTCGGTGGTTTTGTCGTTGATCTGGGAAGCCACACCACGGATCAGGATGCCGGAGGCGCAGACGCCGATAATTGGGGTGCCAGCCGCAAACAAATCGCGGGTATGATTCAGCGCGTTGGCAAAGAATGCGTCGGCGTTTTGCACCCTGCCCTCGCGGCCATGAATGGCACAGTTGAGCGATCTGGCAATCGCGTGTGCGGTAGGTTCGCCGGATCTAGAGAGTGCAAGAACTACGGGTTTTACAGCCACGGGTCAGCCCCTTTGGTGAGCAATATCATTGAAAAATACGGCGCCTTTTCAGGCGCTTGTGAGAGCGGGAGCACGACCTGTTCGGGCAAGGTCGCGCGTTCAATATAGGACGCGGCATCGGTCAGACCGAGGTCTTCGATGACGGCGCGAATTTTAGGCAAGTGACGCCCGACTTTCATGATCGCGACAGCTTCGGCTCCGGCGATACGTTCGCGCAGGGTGGCTTCGTCCATTGGTCCGGGCAAGACTGTGAGGCGCTCGTTGCGGGCCACAAGGGGCTTTCCAGCTTCGGCAGCGCAGGCGGTGATAGAGGTGACACCGGGGATGACTTTGACGGTGAAGCGAGGGGTTAACCGTGCGTTAAGATACATGAAGGAACCGTAGAAGAACGGATCGCCCTCACAGAGGCACACAACGTCTTCGCCCTGATCAAGGGTTTTCGCAATGTTTTCAGCACCTTGATCGTAGGCTGCCTGCGCAGGTTCGCGGGCGGTTGTCATCGGAACATCCATGCGGATTTCGCGGACGTTCGGGCCGATGAGCTCTGCGGCGATGGCGCGGGCGAAGCTGTCGCCGCCAGCAAGCGTTGGGTAGGCGATGGTCGTCGCGCTACTTATAAGCCGTGCGGCTTTCAAAGTGATTA
>JAHBAO020000149.1 GCA_018500065.2 Octadecabacter sp.
CCGTGGCTAGGGCCAATTGATCCTGCCACTACAGGATAGTCTGGTGCCATATCGCCCAAGTCACGCATGGCGCCATTGGTCAGCGTACCAGCAATGCCAAACCCCTTATGAATCGTCGTGTTTACTTCGCCCCAGTACGCACCGACGGCATTTGGAAAATCCTCGTCCTCGATCACACAGACTGCGGGTTGCGGGGCCTCGGACATTTGTTTGTAATAAGCCATGCGACGTGCGCGCACGGTTTCAGGCGGTTCGGATGGAGGGGCGACAGCCGCGATTTTAGCGGTGCTGGCATATCCGACGACCACTCCGGTCGGCTCGTTGATCAGCATTGTGCCGCGCGTGAAGTCGTTGAAGCCGCGCTTGCCTTGCGCCACTTCGATCGCATTGCAGACCGTTGGGGTGTCGACTGAGGTCAGAAGCTTATGTAGTGAAGGTTGCATGTGAATTACTCCTGTAGCCAACGCTTTAACGCGGCACGGGTTTCAATGGGGCGCTCAAGTGTGGGGAGGTGCCCTGCGTCTTGGATTATGGTTAGCGTTGCTTGTGGCATCAGTGCGGCCATCAATTCGTGACGGTGCAGCGGGCAAAGGCGGTCTTGTGCTCCGGTCAGGATCAGCGTGGGTTTGTCCCAGTTTTCAAGAGTTACCTTCTGATCTTGACGGTCACGTAATGCCGCGGACTGGCGCGCGAATACCGCGGGGCCAAGGTCTAGCGCCATCTCCATGCACAGGTCCAAAATATCTGCATGACGTGGGCCGTCGGCAAGGTAGTTTGGTTTCATTTCGTCTCGCATGACGCTGTCCAGCTGCCCAGCCAGAGCTTTGTCAATCTGGGGCTGGCGCATCGCCTTTACGGCGTTGGTTTCCGCCGCACAGTTGGTGTCCATCAGGCACAAGCGCGTTACGCGATCAGGTGCCTGCCGAATGACCTCCATTGCGACGATGCCGCCCATCGACAGCCCTCCCAAGGCAAAGGACTCGGGGGCATTCAGGAGAACGTCAGAGGCCAGTGCTTGAACGGTGTCATGTTGAGAAATGGCAGCGCAGAGGTGGGGCGGCATGTGTTGGAACAGCCGTCCGTCGCACATCATTCCGGGCAAGAGAACAAGAGTCATTTGACTTGTGCGGCGCCTGCGGACAGCGCGGCAAGCTTCGCATAGGCAATTTCGGGGTCGACGGCTCCGTATCCGGCGAAAGTGCCAAAACCACAATCTGAACCAGCGATCACACGGTCATGGCCAACGATGTCAACGAAACGTTCGAGGCGCTGTTGAACAAGATCGGGGTGTTCAACAAAATTGGTTGTTGTGTCGACGACGCCGGGAACTAGGATTTTGTCCGCAGGAATGTCCGTCTTTCGGTCGCGAAAGACGGCCCATTCATGGCCGTGACGGGGGTTGCTGGTCTCAAAGAGCAGCTTGTTCGCCCCCACCGACATCAGCGTGTCAAACATCTTGGACATAGGAATGTCGCAAACGTGCGGCCCTTCATAATTCCCCCAACAAATATGAACCCTTACGCGGGATGGATCGATGCCCTCCAATGCGTGGTTGAGGGCCTCGACGTGGGAGCCAGCGATCTTGAGGAATTCGTCGTCAGAGAGGTCATTGAACAGCATGTGACGGGACAGGGCTAGGTCAGGACAGTCCAGTTGCAGATCAAGGCCGCTGTCTACAATAGTACGGTACTCCTCGCGCATCGCATCGGCCAAGGCTGCGAGGTATTTTTCGCGGGTTGCATAGAAATTATTTTGTAAAAACAGAGAGATAACGCCTGGGCTGGCGGCGTTCATGAAGCCGCGTTCGATGCCTTGCTCCGCCATGCCTGCCTTGAGATTTGCGATGTCTTTTTCCAACTCGCCCTGACCTTTGGATTTTACCTCACCGACACACATGGGGCGGGCGTACTGAGGTGTGCCACCATCATCCGCCAAGCGTTTTAGAAAGGTCGGAAATTTTTTCAAATCGGCAGGCGCGTTGCGCGGGCTATCGCCGTCGAAACCGGTGTAGCGGTCTTTGACGTATGTGGCATAGCTGATCTTGGAGGTTTCACCATCACTGACAATATCAACACCGGCAGCTGCTTGTTTGGCAACGGTTTCCGACACGGCTTTGGTCATCGCGGCATCAAATGCGGCTTGGTCGTAGTCTTCTCGGTTTTCGCGCGCGAAGATGAAATCCACGACCTCTTGGCTGCGAGGAAGAGAGCCGACGTGGGACGTTAAAATCTTGGACATTTTAGGCCTTTCGACAGAGTCACATTGCGTACACACCCTTTGTTTCAGGGGGTGTACAGGGATCGCATTAACCTTTCCACGTCAGCCCGGCAGGATCACCGGTGGCAACGATGCGGTAAAGGCTGGCCTCGCCGGTCATGGAGGGCACGACGGAGTGGGCGAGGTTTTCGGGAACCGACATGGTGTCGCCTGGAGCCAAAGTTGCAGTTCCGCCGTCCCAAGTTACGCACCAATGGCCGCGCATAGGCATTAGGACGGTGGGATATTTGGCCGCTGCTTTGGCTTCCGATGCGGAACCGCGCGTGATGAAATCGACTTCGAAACCGGGCTTGTCGCGCAGGATGCCGTTTTCGCCGATAACCTTGGCTGGTTTCTTGTCGGCCAGTGCCATGAGATCCCAGTAGCGCGCGACGTGATTGGGAAGTACTTCAGCCGTGGTTGGTTCAGGCCGTTTGGCGAGTTCCTCGTCAGACATAAGCGGCATGGGCGCTACGCCGTCGGGGAGTTTTTGCTGTCGCTTGGTATCGTACAGCTTGCCGTTCTCGCCTAGGATCAGGCCATGTTCTGCGGCGTTTTCGATGACTTGCGGGGCCCACATGACGCCACCGCCTGCATCGTCGCCGCCAAGGATCGCCATAATCATCCCGTAGTCGGTACCGATGTTCTCGAACCCGCGAAAAATGCCAGTGGGGATATTGAAAATGTCGCCCTCTTCCATCGTGACTTCGCCCGCGTCCCCCCAACGGCCCCAGAAGAAGCGCCATTTGCCCGACAGCACAAAGAAGGCCTCGGCTGTGTGGTGGTCGTGCAGGGAGTTGGTCACACGCGGCGGCTGGCCTGCGGCACCGATGTTGAACCCGTGGGGGATGCCGATATGGACGTGCTGGTCCGGCGATTCAGAGACACCGCCGCCGATGATCGTGAAGTTCTCTTTCTGGTCGCTGCCCGGCGTGTGAGCGTCGATGAAGGCGGTCTTGCAGGGTTGCAGATCGCCGTAGCGAACGATGCGGGATTCCATTTCAGCCGGGGCCATTGGTGTGCACCTTGCATCAGTATTTGTTTCCAGATCGCGATTTCATCGTAAAGCGCGCATTCGCGGCGGATGCTGGCGTCTTGCGGGCCGCTGTCGTTACAAAATGGGCCGTATTCCGCGTGGCACATGCCAAAGACGTGAACTTTTGCACCGGTGGGTTTGCCAAAAGTGCCCCAGCCGGAATGCGTGCCATCCAATGACCAGCGCACAGCTGCGCGGGGCGGCAGCATGTCGCCATCCATGCCGATTTGGTGGTGGATTTGGAATGTGGCGTCCGGGAACGAGGAGCGCAAGCCGAGCCAGAATTTCGTCACGCTATCGTGGGACAGCACAGACAGCCCGCCCGCGTATTCGCACATCACAGCGCGGTCATAGACCTTTGGAATGCAGTCGAATTCGAGGTTCATGATTTGCGTCAGCGTATCGGCATAGCGTTGGCCCCATTGATTGTCGTTGCCCTTGGAGTTGTAGCCCCCATCGATGTCTTGATCGGGTGTAAAAGGTTTGGAACAGGTCTCTGGCCCGCCCTCGGCCTCAATCAATTGGGCTGCATAGGCCGCAGGATCCATGCCCAATTGGCGCACGATGCCGCCATAATCGCGCACTAGCCACTCGTCGTAGATGCAATCGTCCTTGGCGGCGCAATCAGCGATGACACGCACGGTCCAGGGTTTGCCCGTGGCGGGGCCGAATTGGCCGTCCTGGCCGTGGGTTGCGCGGGTGATCAGACGGTGCGAGGACAGCAGGCCGTAATCCGGATCATCAGACCAGATTACATCATCGCCAAACAGTTCGCGATCCGGAAACTCGTTGATCGTCGCCATAGTGGAGGCCATGACGGAGGCATTGCCACGCTGGATGCCCATAGGCGAGCGCACGACGATGTCCTTTCCGTAGTAGTCGTGCAGGGTGCCGACGCCGCGGTCCTCCCAAATTTCCTTGGTAATGCCGATGATGTAGTCGGGAAAGTCCTTCCAGCGGTTCGAAAAACCCTTCATAGCGATGATCCTTTGGGTGGTATTGAGGAACCTCGTTGGATTAGAGGTCCTTCTATTTCAATGGTGTGGGCGTAGATTTCCTGTCCATTGATCGAAGACAGGAGTGTTTCGACCGTGGCTTCGACCATGCGGTTAACGGGCTGACGCACAGTTGTGAGGTCATAGGCGGGCCAAGAGGCGAGGGGCACGTCGTCGTAACCGATGATCGCGATGTCATCAGGGATGGAAAAGCCCATTTGGCGGATTTCATCCATAACTGCGAAGGCCATGTGGTCGTTGCCAACGAAGATCGCGTCGGGGCGGATCTCGCCTGACATCAGTTGGCGCGCAGTGGCGGCGGCAATTTCGCGTTTGTACATGCCGTCAACGACTGCAAAGGGTTTGAGGCCGGCGTTGGCCATGGCCTGTTCGAACCCTTGCTGACGCTCGCGCCCGGTGAGGGAGCCTTCCCAGCCTGCGATATGGGCGATGTTTTGATGGCCTGCGTCGATGAGCGCTTGCGTCGCTATCGTCGCGCCTTTGATGTTGGCCGAGGTGACTGCCGAGAGTCCGCTACCCGGCTGTCCACGGTTGAACAAGACTACAGGAATACCTGCTTTGACACAGAGGTCGGTGAGGCCTGAGGACATCGAGACAGAAGCGGCAATGATGCCATCGACCTGATAGTCAAGCAGGTCTTGCACGACGTTTTCGATGTTGTCGGTGGAATTGGGGACCGTAAAGATCAGGATGTGATAGCCCTGCGCTTGCAACGCGTTCGAGAGCCGTTCGAGGGCTTCGGGGTAGAATTGGTTATCAAGATAGGCGACGATCAGCCCGATGATGCGCGACTTGCCTGTGATCATGGCGCGCGCCAGCACATTGGGGCGATATCCGAGCTGCTTGGCGGCTTTCTTTACTTTCTTGACAGTTGCGGGACTGGCCGACGCGCCCGAAAAAACGCGGCTGACGGCGGATTGGCTTACACCCGCCAGTTTAGCAACTTGGAGAGAAGTGATTTTCGCGCCCATTAGTCTGCCGTCCAACCTCCATCGATTAGGAGATGCGTACCCGTGATCAGCGCGGCGGCGTCTGAGGCAAGAAAGGTGGTGGCGCCCATGATGTCCTCGACCTCGCCGACGCGGCCCAGTTTGATCTTTTCTTCGATCCACGCACGGCGTTCTGGGATTGCGAGTGTTTGTTCACCCAAGGGCGTGCGGATGAAGGTCGGGCAGATGGTGTTGACGCGGATTTGGTGTGGGGCCCATTCGATAGCCATGCTTTTTGTCATACCTTCAAGCGCGTGTTTTGTTGCGCAATAGACGGCGCGGTCGATGCCACCGACGTGGCCCATTTGAGACGATATGTTGATGAGGGAGCCCGGTTTTTTAGCCTCGATCAGGCCTTTGGCCACGGCACGCGTTAGAAAATATGCAGCTTTGACGTTGAGGTCGGTGACGGCGTCGTAGTCAGATTGGGTGGTGTTGGCCGCGGGGCTGTGGCGGGCAAGGCCCGCAGAGTTGACGAGGATATCGAATGGGCCGTGTTCGGCGATGGCGGCTTCGGTCGCGGTGATGTCAGAGATGTCCAGCGGTAGGGCAGCGGCATCCAAGTTGTTCGATTGGAACGCCGCCGCCTGTTTCTCGACCGCAGCCGCCGTTCGAGCCACCAACGTGACATGGGCGCCCGCCTCGGCCAGTGCCACGGCACACCCCTCGCCTATGCCGGAGGTGGCACCGGTGACGAGCGCATGTTTGCCATCAAGGCGCATGGAAGGTGTGCGGGGTAAGGTCACGCGATTTGGCTTTCGGGTAGGGTGATGGGGCCGAGATTACGGGCCTTGTTGAATTCGGACATGCGGGCGAGGACATCGACGCCGCATTGGGAGTAGAGGTCGAGGAGATCGACCAGAACCCAGTTTTCGCGGATTTTGCCGTCTTCCATGCGCCAGAAGTCGAGGGATTTGAGCAGGACTTCGCGGCCCGCCGGGGCGATGCCCATCCAGCCGTCGTGCGACAGGGTCAGGCGCATGTTCGGCCAGCCGGTTTCGCAGACATAGTCCCCTTGGGCGAACCAATGCGACATGAGATCACCCATTGCGTCGAGTTTGCGGTCGGGCATGGCGCGCAGGAAGGGCATCTGGTGCCAGTTGCGAAAGCCTGCGATGCCGCGCCCCGTACCGATGCCTGCGGGGCCATACCAGTTGAACCGTGGGTGCCAGTATGTCTCCAACTGCATGACGGCAGGATCGGGGTTGGAGGGGTATTTGCACAGATTGGTCAGCATGGCGATGACGTGATCCAGTGCGACCCGCCCGTCGCCTGAGGCGGTCAAGCCGTCCTGCGTCATCGGGGCAGGGGTGCAGATGAATTTGCCCAGTTGCGGGGCCATGGGCCATGCATTGGCTTGCATCATCAGTTCGGGGATGTCCCAGATGATCTGCGCTTCGCTCACCTGTCCGCCTTCGATGCGGAAGAATTCGTGATAGCGCATGTGGGTCAGGTGGCCGGTGGGCGGGATGTGGTGGCCGTTGATCGTCCAAGCCTGTGTCATCGTGCCCATGTAATTGCCCATGCAGCCGACCCAATCCTGCCCCTGAGCCGTGGTGCCGGACAGGACAATCATGTCGCGGCGTTCAAGGTCGGGCATCGCCTGCAGAAGCGGGGCGTAG
>JAHBAO020000150.1 GCA_018500065.2 Octadecabacter sp.
CACTCGCGTGGTCCGCGTATGACCAAACGCTGCGTCTGATTTGCACGTTTGAAATGGAACCCCCTGCGGATCGCATGGCGGAACTTTATGAATGTTTGAACCTGACCAACGATATGTGTTGGGCGGGTGCGTTTACCTTCTGGGCCGAACAAAAGCTGATGGTTTATCGCTATGGTTTGGTCCTTGCAGGTGAGCAGGTTGCCGGACCAGAGCAGATCGACACGATGATCAACGCTGCTGTTCTTTCCGCCGAACGTTTCTATCCAGCGTTTCAGCTCGTGACTTGGGCGGAACGCAAACCGGAAGACGCATTGCAGGTCGCGATTACAGAAGCATACGGCCGCGCCTGATCAGCTATCGACTACAGCTTGAACCCCCGCTTGGCGCGCCCTACGATCCGCGCAAACAAGCGGGGGTTTTTCATGTCACTGGCATCCATCGAAACACGCGGAATGGTCCTTTTGGGCTGTGGCAAAATGGGGTCCGCAATGTTGGCGGGCTGGCTGGCGAACGGTTTGCCTGCGTCGTCTGTTTGGGTGCTGGACCCGTATCCTTCAGACTGGTTGAAAAGTACGGGCGTTCATATCAACGAAGGCGTGCCTGAAGCGCCCGCGATTGCGTTGATCGCCGTCAAGCCACAAATGATGGGCGAGGCGTTGCCGTCGATGAAGGCGCTGGGGAACCGTGACACCGTGTTCTTGTCTGTCGCTGCTGGAACGTCAATTGCAACGTTTGCCGACGCGCTTGGAGCACAAAGCCCGATCATCCGCGCCATGCCAAACACACCCGCCGCGATCGGGCGTGGCATTACGGCGATTGTCGGGAATGCCCATACCAGCGATACGCAACTGGATCTGGCTGAGGCATTGTTGAGCGCAGTTGGACAGGTCGTGCGATTGGACGATGAAGATCAGATGGATGCTGTGACGGCGGTGTCAGGGTCCGGTCCGGCCTACGTTTTCCATCTTGTTGAAACACTTGCCGCTGCCGGACAAGCCGAAGGGTTGCCCGCTGATCTGGCGATGCAATTGGCCAAAGCGACGGTTGGTGGAGCAGGGCAATTGGCGGAAGATGCAGCTGAAGACCCAAGCCAGTTGCGCATCAACGTGACCTCGCCCAACGGAACGACACAGGCCGCGCTTGAGGTTTTGATGGACGCTGAAACGGGCTTTCCAAACTTACTGCGCCATGCGGTAAAAGCCGCCGCTGATCGCAGTCGGGAGCTTGGCAAATGAGCGAGATTACCTTTGACGATTTCATGAAGGTCGACATTCGCGTCGGCCGCGTGATCCGCGCCGAGCCCTACCGAGAAGCCCGCGTTCCCGCGATCAAAATGTGGGTGGATTTTGGCGATGAGATAGGCGAGCGAAAAACGTCGGCACAGATCACCGACCACTACACGCCAGAGGTGCTGATCGGGCGGCAGGTGATGGCTGTGATGAATTTCCCACCCCGCCAGATCGGTAAATTTATGTCCGAAGTCTTGGTGCTTGGGGCTTATGATGACACGGGCGTTGTCTTGATTGCGCCTGACAAAGAAATCCCTTTAGGAGCGCGAATGTGCTGAAAAAACTAATGATTACACGCCCCATCGCAGCACCCGTGCTGGCGCAAGCACAAGCGGGTTTTGATGTCACGTTGCACAAAGGCGGGGCGTTGTCGGTTGAACAGGCGGCGCAGGCGCTTGCAGATTATGACGCGATTTTGCCAACCTTGGGGGATGCGTTTGCCGCCGAAGCATTTGCAGGTGATATTCGCTGTAAGATGATCGGGAATTTTGGCGTCGGCTATAATCACATCGATGCGGGCGCCGCGGCTGCGGCGGGGGTTATCGTGACCAACACGCCTGACGTACTGACGGACGCCACAGCGGATATTGCCCTGACGCTGCTGCTCGCGACTGCGCGACGCGCGGGCGAGGGTGAGCGCATGGTGCGCAGCGGCGCGTGGGGCGGCTTTGACGTCAAAGGGCTGCTTGGTACTCATGTGACGGGCAAAACGCTTGGGATCGTGGGCATGGGGCGGATTGGCCAGGCGATTGCGGAACGGTGTCATTACGGGTTCGGGATGAAGGTTGTGTTTTACAACCGGTCGCGCAAAGCGACGAAGGAGCCAGCGACGCAATTGGATGATTTGAACGCCGTGATGAAAGAGGCCGATTTTGTCGTTGTCGCCACACCGGGTGGGGCTGCGACATCGAAACTGATTGATACAGCCGCTATTGCGGCGATGAAACCGACGGGGATATTCATCAACATTTCGCGCGGCGAAGTGGTTGATGAAACGGCGTTGATTGATGCGTTGGAACAGGGTGCCATCGCGGGTGCGGGGCTGGATGTTTACGAGAACGAACCGTACGTGCCTGAGCGTTTGCGGGCCTTGGAAAACTGCGTGCTTCTTCCGCATCTGGGTTCTGCGACGCAGGAAACGCGTCAGGCGATGGGGCAAATGGCGTTGGATAATATCATTGCTTGGCGCGATGGTGGGGATCCACCGCAACGGGTGAACTAGGCTGCGCTGGCAGATTTTAGGTATTTAAGAACAAAAGAAGCAGAAAGAGTTACGCGTCTGGGCAGGTGTTGCCAACACGCCAGATGGCATAGGCAAAGGTGGCGACGAGGATGAGTACGAGACCGCCAATGGCAATGCGTGTCGCCTTAAACCAGCGTGGCATCGCCATCGTCCATCGCTTCGCGCCAATGGCGGCGACATAGGCTGACGTAGGATTCATTGCCGCCGATCTGGACCTGATTGCCACCTGTCACCACATTGCCATTGGCATCTTTGCGCACCACCATCGTTGCTTTTTTGCCGCAAAAACAAATGGTTCGAACTTCGCGCATTTCGTCGGCTAGGGCGAGGAGCGTTGCAGATCCCGGGAAAAGTTCTCCCTGAAAATCAACGCGCAGCCCGTAAGCCATGACTGGAACGCCAAGGTCATCAACAGCGCGGGCGAGTTGCCAAACCTGTTCAGAACTCAGGAATTGCGCCTCGTCGATGAACACACAGGCGCAGGGGGCCGCAGCAATCCGGGCCTCAATCTTGCGATAAAGATCATCGCTGATCGAAAAGGTATCGGCGGCCTCGCCAATCCCGATGCGGCTGGCAATGCGGCCTTCGCCAGCGCGATTGTCGAACTGCGCCGTCAAAAGGTAGGTTTGCATGCCGCGTTCGGCATAGTTATGGGCCGCCTGCAGCAGAACCGTCGACTTGCCAGCGTTCATCGTTGAGTAGTTGAAATAGAGTTTAGCCATAACGCGGAAAATGACCCGCCGCCGAGGGTGTTGCAAGCCTCGACAGCGGATCAATTCGTAAGTTTCGCCCGTGAGTGGGGAGCCACGATGGGCCCTACGAAACAGCGGGCCAAGGGATCCGGGATGCAAATGGCGAAACATTTGTCCTTTGGATGGGGTCCGGGCCTTGGCCCTTCGACGTTGGGGACGCCGATCTCGATGGTGTTCTGGTCTTCCCAATCGAACCCTTCCTCTATATCTGTCAGACTTGGATGGGGTGGTTTATGGGAAAAGCATTGGGGCATTCCCCTCACTACCAGTAAAGGACGGCACATATGGCTGGCATCGGCAGCTACTTAAAAAAGCACACAGAAGCCCTTGTAAAAGACGTAGGGATTGAACCTGCCTGTGAATTGACTGGGAAGTCCAAGGCGACGCTGGGGCGATATTATTCAGATTCAGATGAGCATTCGGATCGCTTCATGCCTGTTGACGCTGTGGCGCAACTGGAAGCCGCGGCAAGTTATCCGCATGTGACGTCGGCACTGGCGGAACTGCATGGCAGCATGTTGAACAAAGACCCCGCGCCGAAAAATTCCGAAGGCGGCATCAATTCTGATGTCATTTCGTTGAGCCAACGGTTTGCGATGTTGATGGGTGAATACCAGCTTTCGATTGAGGATGGCGTCATCACTGTGAACGAGGCCAAGCGTCTGTTGCGCGAAACTGTGGAACTGCAAAAAGTGTTGGTTGATATGAAGCTACATCTGGAAGACGAAAGTAGCTAAGATGGACACGTCTGATATGCCCAACATTGTCGATGGGGCATTGAAACCATTGGATATTTCGGCGCTCGTCGGGCCGGATGAACCAGACCACCCGCCACGTATTTTGCTGCTTTACGGTTCTGTGCGGGACACCAGTTATTCACGCGCTGCGGCCGAGGAAGGGGCGCGGGTTTTGCGTGCGCTGGGCTGTGAAACCAGGATGTTTGACCCCAGTGGGTTGCCGTTGCCGGATGATGCACCGGCCGATCATCCCAAGGTAGTTGAACTTCGCGATATGGTGATGTGGTCTGAGGGGATGGTTTGGTCATCGCCGGAACGTCACGGTGCGATGACGGGGATTATGAAATCGCAGATTGATTGGGTGCCTTTGTCGCCAATTGGTGGCGTACGTCCGACGCAAGGTAAGACATTGGCGTTGATGCAGGTGTCTGGTGGGTCGCAATCGTTTAATGCGGTGAACCAAATGCGGATTTTGGGCCGCTGGATGCGGATGGTGACGATCCCGAATCAGTCTTCTATTCCAATGGCTTGGAAGGAATTCGAGAAGGGCCGCATGAAGCCGTCTTCGCTGTACAACCGGATTGTTGATGTCATGGAAGAGCTTGCGCGGTTTACCGTTATGACACGCGGCCGTAAGGATATGTTGGTTGATCGCTATTCAGAACGCGTGGAGACCTTTGAAGAGGTCCACAAACGGGTTACGAGTTAAGTCATTCTAAACAAAAGGAATAAACGGAACTCCGCAGGCGGATAGTGCGGTTAAGAAGGTAATAGTGATAAGTGCTTTCATTTTCAGTCCCTTACGCGCGTTCGAGGATGACAGAGCCGACTGAATAGCCCGCACCGAACGAACAAATCAACCCTACATCACCCGGCTTAAGATCAGATGAATACTTCGAGAATGCGATGATGGATCCAGCCGACGATGTGTTGGCGTAGTCCTGCAAGATATTGGGTTGTTCGTCTGCGTCTGGTTCACGGCCCAAGACCTTTTTGCCGATATAGTCGTTCATGGTCTTGTTGGCTTGGTGCAACCAGAGGCGTTTCAAATCAGTGGCTTGTACGCCGTCATTGGCCATATGGCTCGCGATATGCTTGCTGACCATTGGTAGAACTTCTTTGAAAACTTTGCGCCCGTTCTGCATGAACTGCATGTCGCGGCGGTCTTCCATTTGATCGCGCGTGCGGCGCAAAAAGCCGTTGTTGTTGCGGATATTGTTGGAAAATTGCGTTGCAAGTTTGGTCGATTTGATCTTGAAATGTGGGCCTTGCAGGTTTTCATCGCGCTCAACCAGAACGGCAGTGGCGACATCGCCGAAGATGAAATGACAGTCGCGGTCACGCCATTCCAGATGGGCGGAACAGATTTCGGGGCAGACGACCAAGGCGCTGGTAATGCTGCCAGATTTGATCATGTCGGCGGCCATTTGGATGCCAAAGGTCGCGCTGGAACAGGCGACGTTCATATCAAACGCGAAGCCGTCGATTTCCAAAAGCTGCTGAATTTCCACGGCAATTGCGGGGTAGGCGCGTTCATGGTTGGAGGCGGCGCAGATCACGGCGTCGATATCATCAGCGGATTTCCCGGCCTGCGCCATTGCCTGCAAAGACGCGTCAACGGCCATTTCGGCCATCAAGCTTGGTTCGTCATCGGCGCGGTTTGGCAGTTTCGGGAACATCCGCGCGGGATCAAGAACACCTGCCTTATCAAGAACATAACGGCGTTCGATACCGGAGGCTGCGAAGATGAACGCGCTGCTGGATTGGGGTTTTTCATCTAACGTTCCGGCCGCAATCGCGTCGGCGTTTTCTGCGTTAAACAGGTCCGCATGGGCGTTGAATGCAGCCACCAATTCATCGTTGGTGACGGTGTGTTCGGGCGTGAAAACCCCGCTTCCGGTAATTGCCGCGCTGAACATCGCTAATCCCTCATTTACTGTGCAGTTATAGGGGCCGAAGGGTTGCCAAAACGCAAGTGTGACGGTGCGTAGGCTAAATGCGCGATAAGCCACAGCCGACAATTCTATTTAGGGAAAAAGGCGGGTCCTGCAAATTACACCGATTGGTCATAAACTAAACACAATCAGCTGTGATTACGTGCATTGTTGATCGCTGCAAGAAAAGACAAGGAACTACAATGTCGCACAAGTACAATATCATCTTTCTACTTCTCGCAGCGCTATCCGTGTCTGCCTGCGCGCAACAACCCGTTCCGATTGATGCCTCGCGTGGGGACAATGGTTCGCTGTATTTCTACAACGACTCGATTGAGGATGGTCCTGTCATTGATCAAATCGCAGCGTTAAACCAATCTGCTGATGAACTGGTGCGATCCTCTAGAGTGAACGGCGCCCTTATCGGAGCGGCGCTTGGTTGTGGCCTTACGGTTCTGTCTGCCAGTAACGCGCGTAAATGCGTCGTTGGAGCCGCCGTCGGCGGCGCTGGTGGCGCTGTAATCGGTAATATGGCCGGAGCGCGCGCAGTTGAGCGACGTGTCGAGCTCGTTGTCGAAGGCGACATTATGCGCAGCTTGGAAAATGCGGACAACCAGTTCAAAAGCATCCGCGCAGATTTGCCGGCCTTTCTTGCGCAGCAGGAACAGGAGCTGAACAGCCTTGCGATGCAACTCATCCGTGGCGAGATTGATCAATCCCAGCACGATTTGGCAGTTTTGAAGATTGAGCAAGACCGCATCGACCTTGCCGATGCCTTGGAGCTAAGCGCACGTGATGCACGACAGGCTTCGTCAAATTTGCAAGACGCCGCGAGACGCGGTCAAACAGGTTTGGATTGGCATATTGGCACTGCTTCGCGACTTGCCGATGATGTTGAATCGACCCGTATGTCGTTCAGCCTGCTCTAACTGCGTCTATACGAGATTAAACGTTCACCCTTGCAACGCTCGTACTTTCACATCCCCTTGAACTTTTGCCTTCATCGCCAATGCAGCGGCGTGTGAGCCGGAGAGGGTTGTGTAATAAGGAATGCGGTCGTTCAGGGCGACGGCGCGGATAGAGCGGCTGTCTTCTACTGCGGCGGTACCCTCGGTAGAGTTGAAGACGAGGGCGATTTCGCCGTCTTTCAGAAGGTCAGCGACGGAGCGTCCGCCCTCGTAGACTTTGTTGACTACCTCCGCCGCGATGCCTTGTTCAGACAGCCATTTGGCGGTGCCGCGGGTGGCGCAGATGGTCATGCCGAGGTCGGTGACGATTTGCGCGGTCTCAAGCAGTTGCGGTGTTTTGTCGGTGTCTTTGATGGAAAAGAAAACGGTACCTTTGGTCGGCAGGTCAACGCCCGCGCCCATTTGTGCCTTGAGGAAAGCACGATCGAACGAACGCGCCCAGCCCATGACTTCACCGGTGGAACGCATTTCAGGGCCTAGGATCGTGTCGACGCCAGGGAAGCGGTTGAACGGCAGTACGGCCTCTTTCACCGAGAACCACGGTGTTTTCGGGTCGGCCAAGGTGAAGGGGTTGCCCAGCGGCATGACGTCCATCGGGTCGGCGGCGGCGGCGTAGGGCGGGCGCATCGGGAAGTTGGAAAGCGGCTCACCGGCCATAAGACGTGCGGCGATGGAGGCGATGGCGGAGTCGGTGGCTTTGGCGACGAATGGAACCGTGCGGGATGCGCGTGGGTTGACCTCAATCAGGAAGACCTCTTCGATGCCAGCGTCATTGGCTTTGACAGCGAACTGGATGTTCATCAGACCGACGACTTTCAGGGCCAAGGCCAGCGCGTTGGTTTGGCGTTTGATTTCTTCGATGATGGCATCAGACAGGGTGTGGGGCGGCAGCGAGCAGGCGCTATCGCCGGAGTGAACGCCGGCTTCTTCGATGTGCTGCATAATGCCCGCGACGTGGGTGTTGGTGCCGTCTGATAGGCAGTCCACATCAACTTCAACCGCGCCGGACAGGTAGCTGTCGAGCAGAACGGGGCTGTCACCGGAGACAACCACAGCCGTCGAAATGTAGCGTTCAAGCTGGGACATGTCGCGCACGATTTCCATCGCGCGGCCACCCAGAACGTAGGACGGGCGGATCACCAGCGGAAAGCCAATGCTTTCAGCGATTTCAAGGGCTTGTGCGTCAGTTGAAGCGATGCCGTTCTTGGGCTGTAGCAGGCCAAGATCGTTGACGAGGGCTTGGAAACGCTCACGGTCTTCGGCCCAATCGATGCTGTCGGGCGAGGTTCCGAGGATCGGGATGCCTTCATCCGCAAGCGCCTGTGCGATTTTAAGCGGTGTCTGGCCGCCGAACTGGACAATGACGCCGTGCAGGGTGCCGTTTTCCTGCTCAACGCGTAGGACTTCCATGACGTGTTCGAACGTCAGCGGTTCAAAATACAAACGATCCGAGGTGTCGTAGTCGGTGGACACGGTTTCGGGGTTGCAGTTGATCATGATGGTTTCATAGCCCTGATCGGTGAGGG
>JAHBAO020000046.1 GCA_018500065.2 Octadecabacter sp.
ACGGGTCTGGCAACCTTCAGGCAGAGGCGCGCGCAGCCCGATACGCATTAATTGACGGCTGGATTGCGGATCACGGTTTGGATTTTGTCCTTCTTGGACACACGGCTGACGATCAGGCAGAAACCTTTTTGATGCGGCTGGCTCGTGGGTCGGGTGTGGATGGGTTGGCTGGAATGGCCAGCAGCAAAGACGAATATTTGCGCCCTTTATTGGGCACGACCCGTCAAGCGCTGCGCGACATGCTGAGCGCACGTCACATCGAATGGTGTGAAGATCCATCCAATGAGGATGACCGCTTTGACCGGATCAAGGCACGAAAGATGATGGGTCATTTGGCCGAGCTTGGCCTCACGCAAGACCGGATTCTTCAAACAGCACAGCATATGGCGAGTGCCAAATTGGCCTTGGAATGGGCCGCTTATGAATTTGCAAAGTCGAAGATCATTCAGCAAGATGGCGACCTTCTGATCCCCGTCAAAACATTCTATGGCGTCGGTGGAGATACTCAGTCACGGGTCATTTCCGGGGCGATCCGCTGGATTGGCGGGGGGGCGTATCGGCCCAGATATGAAAGCCTGTTCGAAATGGCTCAGCGGGTTGCGAAGGGTGAAAAGCGCACGTTGCAAGGTGTGATCTTTTCAAAGGAAGGCCAGATGATCCGCCTCGCACGCGAGTTCAACAAGGCGTTTGAAGCGCCATTGGTTGAAGCCGTGTTTGAGGGTCCAAATTCCTTTGTTATTTGGGATCAGCGCTGGGGAGTGTCCCAGTCAGATGAGAAGCCCAATTGGTTTGACTTAAAAAGAAGTGTGAAAGCGGCGCCAAACTTAACCATCCGTGCCCTTGGTGAGTCTCTTAAAGATGTCCCCGATTGGCGTGAAACGGGCCTGCCACGCGCGTCATTAATGGCCTCTCCTGCAGTTTTTGACGGCGAAACACTCATTTCGGCCCCCATCGCGGGGCTACAAAACGGATTTAGCGCGCGCATTGTCGCGGATTACCAGTCTTTCTTGCTTTCCCGTTGAACTCGGCTTTTTAGGCTCTATCTTATGGACGTGGCCCCCAAATCTGTGGTTTGAGGGCCAAATGATTTTCAAAGGAGTCTTGCGCTTTGGGCAATGCACGCAATCTGGCCTTCTGGGTCGTTCTTTTCGTTCTGGTTATCTCGTTGTTCAACCTGTTTGGGCAAGGGCAGAGCGCAGCGGCCAACAATGAAAAGATGTATTCCGAGTTTGTACAGTCTGTTGAGGCTGGCGCAGTCGCGGAAGCCAATATCGACGGCGAAACGGTCCGGTATCGCGGGTCCGACAACCGCACCTATTTTGCGATCCTGCCGGAAGACGCCGAAGTCACCAACCTGTTGATCGAAAACGGTGTTCCGCTGACCGCTGAATCCCAAGAGCAATCTGGCCTGACCACTTTCCTTGTCGGCTTGTTGCCGTTCCTGCTGCTGATCGGTGTGTGGATTTATTTCATGAACCGCATGCAAGGTGGCGGCAAAGGTGGCGCGATGGGCTTTGGCAAATCCAAGGCCAAGATGCTGACCGAAAAAGAAGGCCGCGTGACGTTTGACGATGTCGCGGGCATTGATGAGGCCAAGGAAGAGCTGGAAGAGATCGTAGAATTCCTGCGCAATCCGCAAAAGTTCAGCCGCCTTGGTGGTAAAATTCCTAAGGGTGCGATGCTTGTTGGCCCTCCCGGTACGGGTAAAACACTGCTGGCGCGCGCGATTGCGGGCGAGGCGGGTGTTCCGTTCTTCACGATTTCGGGTTCCGATTTTGTTGAAATGTTCGTGGGTGTCGGTGCATCCCGTGTGCGCGATATGTTCGAGCAGGCCAAAAAGAACGCGCCGTGCATTATCTTCATCGACGAAATCGACGCCGTGGGCCGTGCCCGTGGTGTTGGCATGGGCGGCGGAAACGACGAACGCGAGCAGACATTGAACCAGCTTTTGGTTGAGATGGATGGTTTTGAAGCCAACGAAGGGGTTATCATCATCGCGGCGACCAACCGTAAGGATGTTCTTGATCCAGCGCTGTTGCGTCCGGGCCGCTTTGATCGGCACGTCACAGTGGGCAATCCAGACATCAAAGGCCGCGAGAAGATCCTTGGTGTGCATGCGCGCAAGGTTCCGCTTGGCCCTGATGTTGACCTGCGCATCATTGCACGTGGCTCCCCCGGGTTTTCTGGTGCGGACCTTGCGAATCTTGTGAACGAAGCGGCTTTGACGGCGGCCCGTGTTGGGCGACGGTTTGTGGCGATGGCTGACTTTGAGGCCGCTAAAGACAAGATCATGATGGGGGCCGAGCGCCGCTCAATGATCATGACGGACGCGCAAAAGGAAATGACGGCCTATCACGAAGCGGGCCACGCAGTGGTCGGCATCACGCTACCGAAATGTGATCCGGTTTATAAGGCGACGATCATTCCGCGCGGTGGTGCCTTGGGCATGGTGATGTCCCTGCCGGAAATGGACCGTCTCAATATGTTCCGCGACGAGTGCCACCAGCGCTTGGCGATGACGATGGCGGGTAAGGCCGCTGAGGTCATCAAGTATGGTGAAGACCAAGTGTCCAACGGCCCTGCCGGTGACATCCAGCAAGCGAGCCAATTGGCGCGCGCGATGATCATGCGTTGGGGTATGTCTGATAAGGTCGGCAACATCGACTATGCCGAAGCCCATGAAGGCTACCAAGGCAATACTGCTGGGTTCTCGGTTTCTGCTGATACCAAAGGTGTGATTGAGGACGAAGTTAAAGCGTTCATCGAACAAGGCTTTCAGAAAGCGATGGAAATCCTGACCGAGAAGAACGAAGAGTTCGAGCGTCTTGGCCAAGGCCTGTTGGAATACGAAACGCTGACAGGTGCCGAGATCAAGCGCGTCATGGCGGGTGAAACGCTGAACCGTGACGACGAAGACGATGGACTGGATATTCCGCCCACGTCAGGCAACTCGGTCACGGCGGTTCCCAAGACCAAGCCGCGAAAGCCCAAGGGTGATCTGAAGCCGGAAGCCACCTGATTGGCAACTAAGCGCAATACCGACTGGGACCCCGAAAGCTACGCCAGCTTTCGGGGTCTTCGTTTGCGGCCTGCGTTGGATTTGTTGGCGCAGGTCGGGGCACTGCCCAACGGGGATATTATTGATCTTGGCTGTGGTGACGGTGCTGTCGGCCCTGCCTTGCGGCAGCGCTTTGCGGGGCGCCCGCTTATTGGGGTCGATACGTCCGAGACAATGTTGGCGAAGGCGCAAGGCTACGACGCGCTTGTGCAGGCGGATGTGGCCGCATGGTCGCCAAAGACGCCCCCGGCGCTGATTTTTTCCAACGCGTGTTTGAACTGGCTTCCTGATCACGCATCGCTCATGCCGCGTCTGGTTGATACGTTGCCGTCGGGTGGCGTTCTCGCCGTTCAAATGCCCCGCCAATATGCGGCCCCAAGCCATGCCTTGATACGAAAAGTGGCGGGCGAGCAAGATTTCAAGCCCCCTGTTGCCGAACCGCAGGTCTATATGCGACTGCTTCAACCTGCAGGAGAAGTCAGCGTGTGGGAAAGCGAATATCTGCAACAGCTTCCCGCCGTGGATCACGGGCACCCCGTGCGCCATTTCACCCAAAGTACGGTACTGCGCCCCTATGTGGAAAAGCTGTCGCTGAATGCCAAAGCTGATTTTCTGGCAGCCTATGAAGCGGCTTTGGACGCGGCCTACCCAAAGGAACAAGATGGCAGCGTGCTGTTTGCGTTCAACCGGCTTTTCTTTGTGCTGCGTAAAAGCTGACATATCCAATGGCGTGAAATGTCATGTCACAAGAAGTGGCTTGAGGACGGCGCAGTCCTGCGCCAGTTTATGTCCCCATAGGAGACCAACATGCCCGCATTGATGCCCACCCACTACACCGCTGAAATCGTCTGGTTGGGATCGGTCATGACCGATGACCGCGAAGAGCTGATGTCACCGGAACGCGAAACACTTGATCTGACGTTTGAAGGTGTCGCAGGGGCGTTTCACGCGGGGCTAACACGCGCGTCTTGTAGCCGCGTGAAGTCGCAGTATGCCAAAGGTACGCCGATCAAAAACGAGCGCCAGTTGAGCATCGTGAGCCAAGAAGAGATTGATCAGATCGCAGCCGAGATGGGGGTTGATACGCTCGACCCG
>JAHBAO020000197.1 GCA_018500065.2 Octadecabacter sp.
CCGCCGAAGAAATCGCACGCCGCGCGATGGCCATTGCTGCCGACATTTGCGTTTACACAAACGGTAATTTGACCGTGGAGACCATCAAACATGACTGACCTGACCCCACGCGAAATCGTATCCGAACTCGACCGTTTCATCATCGGCCAAAGCGATGCCAAACGCGCTGTCGCAGTGGCGCTGCGCAATCGTTGGCGCCGCAAACAGTTGGGCGATGATCTGCGCGATGAAGTCTATCCAAAAAACATCTTGATGATTGGGCCAACTGGTGTCGGTAAAACCGAAATCAGCCGCCGCCTCGCGAAACTTGCGCGCGCGCCATTTATCAAAGTCGAGGCCACCAAGTTTACCGAAGTTGGCTATGTCGGCCGCGACGTTGAACAAATCATCCGCGATCTGGTTGAAGCAGCGATTGTTGAGACATGCGATTACATGCGTGATGATGTGAAACAGAAGGCGCGCGAAGCGGCTGAGGCACGCGTTATTGATGCCATCGCGGGCGCCGATGCCCGTAGTGGCACACGCGACATGTTCCGCAAAAAGCTCAAGACTGGTGAGTTGGACAATACAATCATCGAACTTGAACTCACCGACAATTCCAGCCCGCTTGGTGGCATGGAAATCCCCGGTCAGCCCGGGCAGATGCCCGGCGGGATGGACCTTGGTGCAATGTTCGGTAAAGCCTTTGGCGGGCGCACCGTAAAAAAGCGTGTCACCGTTTCTGAAAGCTACAATTTGTTGATCGCAGATGAGGCAGACAAGCTGCTGGATGATGAAACAATCACCAAGATCGCGCTCGAAGCGGTTGAGCAGAACGGCATCGTCTTTCTTGATGAGATCGACAAAGTCTGCCGCAACTCAGATGCACGCGGTGCAGATGTGTCCCGCGAGGGTGTGCAACGCGACTTACTGCCGTTGATCGAAGGCACCAACGTGTCGACAAAGCACGGGTCCGTCAAAACTGACCACATCCTGTTTATCGCATCCGGCGCATTCCACATCGCCAAACCGTCTGATTTGTTGCCAGAACTGCAGGGCCGCCTGCCAATTCGCGTAGAACTTCGCGCACTTACAGAAGACGACTTTGTGCGCATCCTTACCGAAACAGACAACGCGTTGACCCGCCAGTACACCGCCCTCATGGGAACCGAAGACGTCAAAGTCACATTCAGCGAAGACGGTATCAAAGCCCTCGCTGGTATCGCGGCTGAGGTGAACGAAAGCGTTGAAAACATCGGCGCTCGGCGCCTTTATACGGTGATGGAGCGGGTGTTCGAGGACCTGTCGTTTAACGCACCGGACCGTGGTGGCGACGACATCGAAGTCAACGCTGCCTTCGTCGAAGAACACCTTGGCGAACTCAGCCGGTCCACTGACATCAGTCGCTACGTACTTTAGCACTTCCCTGTCGCGGGCATCCGGCCAATAAAGCTGCATGACCCACGACACTGGCTACGTCCATTTCATCAAGCAGAACGCGCCTTTCCTTGCGACGGGCGCGTTATTGTCGTTTCTGTCCAGCTTCGGTCAGACCTATTTCATCTCAATCTTCGGTGGAGAAATCCGCGAACAATATGAGCTCAGCAATGGCGACTGGGGGCTGATTTATATGATTGGCACGGGTGCATCCGCCGCTGTCATGCTCTTCGCAGGCGGATTAGCAGATCGTTTCCGCGTCCGGCACTTGGGCATCACGGTGATCTTACTCCTCGGGCTGTCGTGCGTCCTAATGGCGTTGAACCCAATCGCGGCCTTGCTCCCACTTGTGGTCTTCTTCCTTCGGTTCTTCGGCCAAGGGATGACAACGCAGGTCGCAACGGTTGCAATGGCCCGATGGTTTGTCGCGACACGCGGGCGCGCGCTGGCCGTTGCCGCGATGGGATACATGTTAGCCGAGGCAACTTTGCCGTTGATCATGGTTTGGATGAAATCAAGGATCGAGTGGCATATCATCTGGTTAGGTTGCGCAGCGTTTTGCCTTGCGATGATCCCAGTCCTGTTTCGTTTGTTGCGGTTGGAACGCACGCCGCAATCTGTCTCCGCCGATCAACATTCAACAGGGTTGTTCGATAAACATTGGACGAGAATGGATGCTCTGCGGCATCCGATGTTCTGGGCAATGGCACCCGCCGTCATGTCGTTTTCTGGCTTTGGCACTGCTTTTTGGTTTCACCAAGTGCATTTCGCAGAAATTAAAGGCTGGTCCCATCTCGCGCTTGTCGCAATCTTCCCTTTGGGTACGGCGACAGTCTTTCTTTCTACCATATTCTATGGCTGGGCCGTTGACCGCATCGGCGCCGTGCGGCTTCTGCCATTCTACCTGATCCCCTACATTATCGCCTTCGTATTGCATTGGTACGCCCCGAACCTTGGTTGGACGGCGCTTGCATTGATCCTGATGGGCGCAGCGGGAGGCGGCCAAGCAACACTGTTGAACGCGTGTTGGGCGGAATTTTACGGCACGCGGCATTTGGGGTCCATTAAGGCGGCCGCAACCGCACTTATGGTGCTGGGATCCGCGATCGGGCCGGGACTGAGCGGTTGGTTGATCGACAATGGGGTTGGGTTTGAGGTGCAGATGCTTGGCTATGCTGCAAGCTTTGCAATTGCCGCCCTGTTTCTGCTTTACCCTGTTTCACTTATGCAAAGATCATCGACTGCGCCGTAGATAAACATAGTAGGCGCCCTGACCGCCATGTCGGATATGGCTTTCACTAACTTGCATCACCAACCCACCGAGCGGTGCCATCGCCAACCACTGCGGCACCTGATGGCGTAACACGCCGAAACGCGTTGGGATCGGACCACCATCGTCGCGATGCTTACCTTTTCCAGTAATCACCAACACCAGACGATGCCCCGCGCTTGCTGATCGAAGGATAAACCCCGTTAACGCGGGGTGCGCTTGCGCGATTGTCATCCCGTGCAGGTCGATCCGCGCTTCTGGCTTTAGCTTTCCGCGGCGCAATCGCCCGTAGGCTTTCTGGTCCATTTGTACAGGTGCTGCTCGCATTTGCTGGCTCAGCGACGGCAACAAATCATGATCTGACCGATGGTCAACAGCATCGCCAATATTGAAAGATGGTATCGGTCGTGGTTTTGATCCAGTTGGACTTGGGTTCGGTGTCTTGGGGTTTGCGCGGATCAACTTTGCTGCTGGCTTGTGTAGCGGTTCTGCCCTCTTGGCGACCGACTCCCACAACGCCTTTTCCTCAGCTGACAGATGCCGAGTCCGTTTCATTCGATAACGTCAGGAAGCAAAGCATATGCACTTTGGATTGGCATCAAAACAACCAACCGCCCACCATCCTTGATCCGTCCGGCTTCACGGCCCGCTTCGTCGCCAGTCCCAAAGAAAATATCTGCCCGCTGCGATCCACGAATGGCCGATCCGGTGTCTTGCGCGACCATCAAACGATTAAGCGGACCGGCGCCCCGCTTTTCAATCCAAACGGGTGCTCCGTAGGGTATATAGGACGGGTCAATCGCCACTGTGCGCATTGTCGTTACAGATCTGTTCATCGCACCAAGCGGGCCCAGTTCAGCGGGGACTTCGTTAACTTCTCGGAAGAAGACAAAACTGTCGTTCGCCCACAAAAGCCTCAGGCCTTCTTCACCGTTGCTGCGCACCCAGTTTCGGATCACATCGGCAGAGACCTGATGGGGCTCGTAGATACCACGGCGCACTAGTTCTAGCCCGATCGACGAGTACTCATGACCATTGGCACCACCGTAGCCAACACGAATGCCACCACCCGTATCCAGCTTCACGCGGCCCGATCCTTGGACCTGTAGAAAGAACACATCAACCGGATCATCAATCCATGCGATCTCAAGCCCCTGCCCGCTCAGCGCACCAGTTTCTTCGATCTCTTGGCGCGTCAGCCACGGCGAAGAAACACCACTAGGTTGGCGATAAAGCGGGTATTGGTACGGGCCGCCACGGTTCAGAGACCCACGCAACTCAGGCTCATAATACCCCGTGAACAACGCATCATTGCCGTCATCGATCAGGACGGGCGTAAAGAACCGTTCAAAAAACCCACGTGCCTCATGGCCCTGCTGGGCGACAGCGCAAATCGCTTTCCACGCGGGCTCACGCATATCGCCACAGGTGGTCAAGAACACATCAAACGCGGCCTGATGGTCGTCTTCCGCCCAGCCTTCCAGCTCTTCGAATTGCAAAAGTTGATACGTCGGATTGGCCATTGCCGCCTCTGTCGCGAAAGATGTTTGCAGGATCAGCGCCAACCCAAAGGCAGCCGCACGAACCGTCATTCGCCTGTGGCGACGAGGAACCAGTTGGGATCGCCAGTGCCCATAGTGCGGCCAAACGTCCAGACGTCGCGTTGCTTTTTGATGTCCGTGGTTGATCCTTCTTTCAGATCGCCACCCTTATCATAAACCGCAGATGTGCTTTCGCTTAGGAACTTCACCGAAACTTCCGCCTCGTTTGTCGCCTGATCAAATTCTGCGCCAACAAGCGTGGTTTCCGATATTCCGACGAAGGTAAAATCTACGCTAAGACCATCTTTTTCGCGCGCTTCAACAACGCCTGCAAAGGCTTCGTAAACATCATCGGACAAGAATGGTTTGATCTCGGCTAAATCGCCCTTTTCGAAACCCGTCAGGATCATTTCATATGCGCCACGCGCGCCACGCACGAACTCGCGTACATTAAAAGACCGGTCAGCAGCCTTCATCGCCGTCAAAGCTTTGCCAGTATCGCTGCCGGCATCAACGTAATCGGTCACATCAGGATCAGGCCCGCCGTCAATTACTTCAAGATCGGGTGCTGAACGACGCTTCGGTGCGGGCTTTTGCGCTTTTGGCTTTTCAAACCCTTCCCGCGTCCCCAACACGCTCCGCAAACGAAGGATCAGGAATATCGCAATTGCTGCGAGAACCAGAAGCTGGAGAACAGGCGAATTCATGTGCGTTTCTTTCGAGATAATTTCTATGCAAGTGGTAACATCACGGTACCGACCTTATGTAGGGTTGGTATAGGGTCAAGTCCACCTTAGCCCTCACGATTCATTGGCTCACTGGAGGTCACATGCTTTTGCTTTTGCTCTTTATCGGCGTTCCATTGCTTGAAATTACTCTTTTTATCCAAGTTGGTGGCACGATCGGGCTCGGCTGGACCCTCGCGATTGTGATCGCAACTGCGGTTTTGGGTGCTTGGATGGTGCGTAGCCAAGGCGCGCGCGCAATGTTGAACCTGC
>JAHBAO020000355.1 GCA_018500065.2 Octadecabacter sp.
CCCGCGCCGTGAATTTCGGCCATGCGCAGCACCGCCATGCCATCTATCGCGCCAGAGCGTGTGCCCATTGTCAGACCATCAAGTGGAGAATACCCCATTGAGGTGGCGACCGATTGGCCTTTGTGGATGGCACAAAGCGACGCGCCTGAGCCGAGGTGAAACGCCAGCAGGCGATATGGTACTTTGTCTTCGAACTGCGTGACGATCCACGCATAGGACAGACCGTGGAACCCGTAGCGGCGGATGCCCATATCGCGATCCTTTTTCGGGATTGCATAGGCAGTCGCGACGTCGGGGTTGGTCGCGTGGAACGCGGTTCCAAAGCTTGCGTATTGTGGCAGATCAGGCGCTAAGGTCTGCAAAGCGCGGATACCTGCAAGGTTGTTGGGGTTGTGCAGCGGGGCGAGTGGCGTTGCCGCCTCGATGCCTTCGAGAACGTCATCGGTAATGCGGCAGGGCTGCACCAGTGACGTGCCGCCATGCACAACACGGTGCGCAGCCGCGGTGAGGTTTTCGGTTTTGATGCCTTGCGCAGCGAGGCTTGCGAGGATCGCTTTTAGGGCAACGTCATGATCTGGTGCCGCAATGTTTTTGTTGTCGCTACCCAGCTCGATGTGGGCCAGTGATCCGCCAATGCCGCTGACTTGGCCTTTCATAACTTCGGTCAGGTCAGGCTGAAACAGTGCCACCTTGATCGAGCTGGATCCTGCATTAACAACGAGGATCATGAGGCCGCCATGATTGCGCCAAGCGCGATAGAACTAAGACGCGCGGCGGATGGATCTGCCCGTGATGTTAGCAAGATTGGTACTTTCGCGCCCATCACGATGCCGCCCGCGCAACCGCCCGTTAGGTAGACGAATGATTTGAACAGGGCGTTGCCAGACACGATGTCGGGCACGATGATGGCGTCCGCTTGGCCTGCAACCGGGTCATCGGTCAGCTTTTTGGCCTGCACCGCTTTGGGCGACATGATGAGGTCAAACGCCAGGGGCCCAGAGAAATCTGCATCTGCGATGTTCTCAATCGCCCAGTCGCGCAGTTCGCGGCCATCCATTGACGACGGCACGCTTTCTATCGGGGATTCTGTGGCTGACAGGAACGCGACCTTGGGGCGTGGATTGCCGATTTTATGCAGCAGGCTGACGACTTCAGCGGTCGCGTCTTTGCGGGTGTTGAGGTCGGGGGTCACGTTGACGGCGGCGTCAGAAATCGTGATTGAGCGGCTGCCATCCGGTGTGGTGATGTGGAATATGTGCACGAAGCGCTTTCCGGTGCGCAGGCCCGCATCACGTGACACGGCGGCGCGCATGAATGCATCCGTGTGCAACTGGCCTTTCATCAGAACGTCTGCGCGCCCTTCACCACAGGCAAGGGCTGCGGCAGCACCCGCTTCGGCCTCACCAACGGTGTCGATGATTTCGAATTCTGAAATGTCCCAGCCCAGTTTGTCAGCTTCGGCTTGGATGTCGGCGCGTTCGCCCGTGAACAGCGGCACCATCATATTGGCTTGCGTCGCTTCCATTGCGGCCAGCATCGGCAGCGGCGCACCAGCGCGGGCAATGGCCACGCGCGGGGAGGGCGCATCTTGGGCTTGGCGGATGATATGTGCGGGGGCGTCGGCCACGGCGTCAGATAGGAAAGATGACATAAAAACGTGGCCTTTCAGAGTTAGAGAACCAAGGCGAAGTTTCCCCCGCCTTGGCAATGACTTGCAAGGGCGATTACGCCATTGGCTGTGCGCGCATGTCGTCCTTGTTGATCCCTGCGACTTCGACAGGGTTCTTCATGGCGTCGCGGCGGAACGGATCGCCGAGCTCTTGGTTGATCATGGCTTCGATCAGCGTGGTGATGCCGTTTTCCATCTGGTCCTTGATCGCTTGGGCCAATGCCGCAGTCAGTTCGTCCTGCGTACGGGCGACAACACCTTTCAGGCCACAGGCGTTGGCGATGCCAGCATAAGACACACCTTCGTCGAGTTCCGTGCCGACGAAGTTATCGTCAAACCAAAGCGTCGAGTTGCGCTTTTCCGCGCCCCACTGGTAGTTGCGGAACACGATCTGTGTGATCGCTGGCCATTCGCCACGACCGATCGCTGTCAGTTCATTCACGGAAATGCCAAACGCGCCGTCACCAGCAAAACCAACGACTGGCACATCAGGACGGCCAATTTTCGCGCCAACAATGGACGGCAAGCCGTAGCCACAGGGGCCAAACAGGCCTGGTGCCAGATACTTGCGCGATTCGTTGAAGGATGGGTAGGCGTTCCCGATCGCGCAGTTGTTGCCGATGTCGGATGAGATGATCGCCTCAACTGGCAAAGCGGCCTGAATTGCACGCCACGCCATGCGCGGAGCCATCCAGTCAGGCTTGGCGGCACGTGCGCGCACGTTCCAGTCGGTACCTGGATCATCCTGCTCTTCGGTCATGGATGTCAGTTCTTGCGCCCATGCGGATTTGGTCTGCGCGATGGTGTCTTTGCGTTCCTTGCGGCCCGCGTCGCCTGCAGTGTCAGAAAGCTTGGACGAAATCGCAGTTGCAACCTTTGCGGCATCCCCAACGATACCAACAGTGACCTTCTTGGTCAGGCCGATACGATCTGGGTTCAGGTCCACTTGGATGATTTTCGCATCCGTTGGCCAGTAATCCATGCCATAGCCGGGCAAAGTGGAGAACGGGTTGAGGCGCGTGCCGAGGCACAAGACAACGTCGGCTTTCTGGATCAATTCCATGCCAGCCTTGGATCCGTTGTAACCCAGCGGACCTGCATATAGCGGGTGGTTGCCTGGGAACGCGTCATTGTGCTGGTAGCCAACACAAACCGGAGCGTCGAGGGTTTCGGCCAAAACGCGGGAGGCTTCGATGCCGCCACGCGACAGGATCGCGCCAGCGCCATTGAGGATAACCGGGAACTTGGCGGAGGACAGCAGGTCCGCTGCGTCTTGCACCGCTTGCGCGCCGCCCTGTGGCAATTCGAAGTCGACGATTGTTGGCAGTTCGATGTCGATCACTTGGGTCCAGAAGTCGCGCGGCACGTTGATCTGTGCTGGTGCGGACGCGCGCTTGGCTTGCATAATCACACGGTTCAGGGTTTCGGCGATGCGGGACGGGTCGCGCACTTCTTCTTGGTAGGCGACGCAATCCGCAAACAGGTTCATCTGTTCCATTTCTTGGAAGCCGCCCTGACCGATGGTCTTGTTGGCGGCCTGTGGTGTCACGAGCAGAACTGGCGTGTGGTTCCAGTATGCTGTCTTAACAGCCGTCACAAAGTTCGTAATGCCGGGGCCGTTTTGTGCGATCATCATGGACATTTTGCCAGTGGCGCGGGTGAAACCGTCCGCCATCATGCCGCCAGATGTTTCGTGCGCACAGTCCCAGAACGTAATGCCCGCATCAGGGAAAATATCAGAGATCGGCATCATGGCAGAGCCGATAATCCCGAAAGCGTTGTCGATGCCGTGCATCTGGAGTGTTTTTACGAAGGCTTCTTCGGTCGTCATCTTCATTTGGGAATCCCCTCTGGAGCAAGTTTGTGCGTAACGTAAGGTTTTGGCGGGTGGCCCGTTAGGTCCAGTTGAGATCAGGATTTAGGGCCAGCAATGTAAAAAGTAAGACTACTAGTCTCATTATCGGCTTTAGATGTCGAGTCCGAAGGCTGCCGCGCGAGACGTGACCATAATCTAACCCATTTCGCGCAGCGTTCGAGCCAAAATTTCGACACCGTCCGCGATGCGCTTAGACGGGATCGAACTGTAGGCCAAACGATAATAGTTTGAGGGAACATCTGGTCCGCTAAAGAACGCTTGGCCCGGTTCGATCAGGACACCTTTTTCGGAAAGGCGCTGGGCGAGGTCACGTGTGTCTATGTGTTCAGGTGCGCGCATCCACAGGGCTGAGCCGCCAAAACTGCCAGAACCCGCAACAGTCAGGCCCGTGTCCTCAACGGCTTTGTCCATCGTCATGCGCCGTTCATGAAACGCGCGCCCCATCCGCCCCACGAGGGCATCATAATGTCC
>JAHBAO020000075.1 GCA_018500065.2 Octadecabacter sp.
CGGCTTGGTTTGCTCGGCACATTCCAGCACGCCACCCTTCTTGGTGGCGGCAAAAACACTCGCCCGCCATTCGCCGTCTTGCCCATTAAACAACAACACTTCATCACCCACGACCAATCGCATCACCCCGAAAAGGTAATGCGCCTGCTCCCGCGACAGTGCTACCCTTTCAGAAGGGCTCAAAGGGTGGTCTACGTAAAGTCGAATGCGTGCCATAGGGGTGAACATATGACCGAGACAGATCGGACGCCAGAGGTTGAAATTGCTGATGCCGTGACAGGCAACTGGGTCGATACAGTTGCGCCGGCGCGGGCGCGGCCGTTTTTGCGGCTTTCGCGGGCGGATCGCCCGATCGGAACCTGGCTTTTGTTGTTGCCCTGTTGGTGGGGATTGCTGCTCGCGATGCTGCACACAGGCCGCGCGAGCCTGTTCGATCTCTGGATTGCAATCGGCTGTGCGCTGGGCGCTTTTTTGATGCGCGGCGCAGGCTGTACATGGAATGACATCACAGACCGCGACATTGACGGCAAAGTTGAACGCACCGCGAACCGTCCGATCCCTTCTGGGCAAGTCGGCGTTCGAAAAGCGCTTGTCTGGATGGCATTGCAGTCTTTCGTGTCATTGTTGATTCTGCTGACCTTCAATTCCAACGCCGTCATTTTGGGCATCGCCGCATTGCTTCCCGTCGCGATTTATCCGTTTGCAAAGCGTTTTACATGGTGGCCGCAGGTGTTTCTTGGGCTTGCGTTCAATTGGGGCGCGCTTTTGGCGTGGACAGCACATACCGGATCCCTTGGGTGGCCGGCTGTCGCGCTGTACTTGGCGGGAATCGCGTGGACGCTGTTTTATGACACGATCTACGCGCACCAAGATACTGAGGATGACGCGTTGATCGGTGTGAAATCGACGGCCCGCTTGTTTGGCGATGCGACGCCGATTTGGTTGCGCTATTTCATGGTCGCAACCGTTTGCTTGCTCGGGTTGGCTGTTATCCTTGCAGGTATCAACACCAATATCTTGGCGCTCGTGGTCGCATTGGGTGGGCCGTGGGCAATGGGCTGGCATCTTGCATGGCAGCAACGCAGCTTTGATGCTGGGGACAGCGCTATACTTCTGAAATTATTCCGCTCCAATCGCGATGCTGGCCTCATTCCTTTGCCGTTTTTCGCCATTGCACTGCTCCTTTGATTGAACCTTGCGCCACAACCGCCTAAGCACGGGTAAATTATCTCTGAAGGACGCCGGAATGCGCCTCTCTGCCCTTTTTATCCGTCTTGGCGTGTTTTGCCTTGCTGCAATCGTTTGCGGGGTCGCGGCGCGTGTTGTTGTCACAACGGTTGAAACCCGTTCCGTGCAGGCCGTTGACCTTGCCCTGGAAGAGAGCGGCCATCAGTTTGCGTCTGTTTTGGGGGATGGGTTGCAGGTCATTCTTGAAGGCGAAGCCGCTTCAGAGGCGATGCGTTTCCGCGCGATTTCCACAGCCGGAAGCATGGTGGATGCCAGCCGCGTCATCGACAATATGACTGTGGCGGACAGCGCTGGTATTCAAGCGCCCGAATTTTCAATGGAGATTCTGCGCAATGACAGCGGCATTTCCATCATCGGCCTGATCCCTGCGTCGTCAGACCGGGAGGATCTGACTGAAACCCTTACAGAGATGGCGGGTGAGGGCAGTAATTTCGCAGACCTTCTGGAAACTGCGGACTATGAAGTTCCGCTAGGCTGGGAGCCCGCCGTTGAGTTCGGTCTTCGTGCGCTTCGCCGGTTACCCCGTTCCAAAATTTCCGTTCGCGCGGGGCGCGTTTCAGTCGAAGCCATTTCTGATTCGCCTGAACAGAAAGCCCAGCTGGAAGTCAGTTTGCGCCGCTCTAGCCCGGACGGATTGCTGGTCACGCTCGATATTTCAGCACCGCGCCCTGTCGTTTCGCCATTCGTAACGCGCTTTATTATTGACGAAAATGGCGCACGTTTTGACAGCTGCGTGGCAGATACGCCTGCCGCAGAACGTCTCATTGTTGCTGCCGCGCAAACGGTGGGTGTTGAAGGGCGCATTGGATGCACGGTTGCCCTTGGCGCACCGACGACACGCTGGGCTGACGCCGTCACGCTTTCGATGTTAGCCCTAAATGAACTGGGTGGCGGGACGGTCACCATCTCAGATGCTGACGTGACATTGGTTGCCAACGCTGGCGCGGTTCAGGGTAACTTTGATCGCATCGCTGGCGAGTTGGAAAACGCATTGCCGGAAGTCTTCGCACTAGAGGCCATCCTACCGGCCGCACCCACCGCGGGCAACGAAGGCCCACCCCAGTTTGTCGCCACGCTCAGCCCTGAAGGGCTCGTGCAATTGCGCGGCCGCGTCTCCAGCGAACTATTGAACTCAACTGTCGAAAACTTCGCTAGCGCAAAATTCGGCTCTGCGGACATCTCAATGGCGACCCGTGTCGTTGATGGATTGCCGGGCAGTTGGTCCATTCGCGTTTTGGCAGGTGTCGAAGCCTTATCGAAACTGTCCAACGGGTCCGTCACCGTTGAGCCTGGAAATATCGTTGTGCGCGGCAACTCCGGCTCACAGGACGCAGGTGGCGAAATCACGCGTCTGCTTATCGAGAAACTGGGCGAAGCAGAAGAATTTGAAGTCGATGTAACCTACGTCGAAGCGCTCGACCCGATTGCGGCCTTGCCGACAAAGGAAGAATGCCTGGCAAGCATCACGGCGGTCACCGAAGCCCGTAAGATCACGTTTGAGCCAAGCTCGGCCACGATTGCTGGCGAAGGCGCTGGTATTCTCAATGATATCGCCGAAATTTTGCAACGTTGTGCAAACCTTCGGATTGAGATCGCAGGATACACAGACAGTCAAGGATCTGAGGACGGCAATCAACGCCTAAGCCAGCAACGCGCTGATGCCGTTCTGGACGGGCTGCGCGTGCGCCGCGTTCCGGTCTCCAGTTTCCGTTCTGTCGGTTACGGCGAAGCGAACCCGATTGCAGACAACGAAACCGCAGAAGGCCGCGAAGCAAACCGCCGGATCGAGTTTTCGTTGATTACCTCTGAAAGCTCCGAAGAGCCGACCGCACTTGAGCAAATTGAAGAAGAAGCCGCGCAAACTGCGGAAGAAGATACCCTAGAGGACCCAGCAGAATGAACAGAACCGAATTCATCGTAGCAACCGCGATTATCCTGTTTGTGGCCTTCTGTTTGGGGTGGTTCGCCAGCTGGTTGATCAACCGCTTCACCCGTGTGTCCAAGTCCGAAGTCGGCGAGTTGGACCGTATGGCGCAGTCTTTGCACGAGGCAGAAGAGACCCGCGATCAGGCGATCACTTATTTGCAGCAACGCGAGGCCGAAATCTCCAATCAGCTGTCCCAAACCGAAGCTGAATTGCGTGCTGCGATGGACGGCTTGCGCGATGCGCGTCAGGAAGCCGAAGAAATGCGGACTTATATTGAGCGTCAAAACGCGGGCTAGCTTAACGTCAGCTATGTGGACGAGGCGCCCTGAAACCGTCGTTCCCAGATAATTGCGGGCTTATCTAGGTTCTCTGAACTCGCACAAGACGTCAGGCACTTTCGATGACACTAAGGTGGTTTTGCAAGATTATAAACGCATCTCGCCCGGATTACATTTTCGCAAACTAGCACGCGGTCGCCTTTGTGCATTGAATGATGCGCCATTGTTCGCGCTTTCAGCAGGCGGCCCGCTCTTTGGCCCTCGCGTGTAACTGCCGTTTTGCCTAGGCACAGTGGGCCCATTCGTCAGTGGCTGCGAACCCATCAGAGCGAGTCGAAAAGTCCTCTTAGAATAGCTTTTGCACTTTCGCTCGCCCAATCCGCATCCCCGATCAGGCGCGCAACTTCCTGACCGTTCGGGTCCATGATCAATGTCACAGGCAGGCCGACAACACCCATATCCCGCGCCAGTGCGCTGTTGACG
>JAHBAO020000148.1 GCA_018500065.2 Octadecabacter sp.
CCGCGCTGGCCGAATCCCGTTCTATCCCTGTGATCGAAACCATTGCAGGGCGTGCGAACATGATGGCGGACCATCCCCTCAACATCGGGCCAGTCGGCGTCACAGGCTCAGACAGTGCCAATGCGGTTGCTGAAAAGGCGGACGTCATCATCGCCGTAGGCACGCGCCTTCAGGATTTCACCACCGGTTCTTGGACGGCCTTCGCAAAAGACGCACAGATCGTCACCGTAAACGTTGGTCGCCACGACGCGATGAAGCACCAATCGACACCGGTTGTCGGTGACGCCAAAGTCGCTCTAACCGATCTCCACCAAGCTCTGCGCGGTGTGACATACGACAAAGCATGGGCCGAATTCGCCCAGGCCGAGCGCGCCAAATGGGACGCCTATGTCGCCGGCAACGTGGCCCACGGCAACCGCCCGAACAGCTACGCCCAAGCCATCGGCGTGGTGAACGAATTGTGTGACCCGCGCGACCGCATTGTTGCCGCAGCGGGCGGTCTTCCTGCCGAAGTCACCGCGAACTGGCGCACGCTGGACATCGGCACCGTGGACGTGGAATTCGGGTTCTCTTGCATGGGTTATGAAATCGCAGGCGGCTGGGGCGCGCGCATTGCCCAAGCCCAGCGCGAACCGGATAAAGACACCATCGTGTTCACCGGTGACGGATCCTACATGCTGATGAACAGCGACATCTATTCATCCGTGTTGACGCAGAAAAAGCTTATCATCCTTGTGCTTGATAACGGTGGCTTCGCAGTCATCAACAAGTTGCAAAACAACACCGGCAATGAAAGCTTCAACAATCTGATCGCGGACACCCCGACAGCCACGCACCAAGTCGGTGTAGACTTTGAGGCCCACGCCGCAGCGATGGGTGCAAACGCTGAAACCGTGTCCAACCCCGCGGAATTGGGCGAAGCCTTCAAACGCGCCAAGGCCGCTGACAGAACATCCGTGATCGTCATGAAGGTCGACGCTTATGAAGGCTGGACGACCGAAGGCCACGCATGGTGGGAAGTCGGCACGCCGGACGTCTCTGACAGCGCCAAAGTTCGCGATGCCCACACCGATTGGGAATCTTCACGTTCCAAGCAGCGGAAGGGCCTTTGATGAAATCCTTCACGGCCAAGACCGCAACGCCTGACGCGATTGTTGCTGAGTTGCTTCATGGCGCTGGTGCCGTCAAAATTACAGGCCTGTTCAGTGCCGGGCAAATTGCAGACGCCCGTGCGATCATCATGGAACACTCCGAACAAGCGCGCGAGAAAGTCACGCACTTCCAAGGTGCAGCCGAAGAAGACGGCAAGATTAACCTGCAACGCCGTGTGTGGAACCTGTTGGCAAAAGGCGATGTGTTTTCCCATATGGCGACCCATCCAGTCCTCATGGATATCTTGCGCAAGTTCCTCGGCACCGAAGTCATCATGGGCTCAATCGCTGCCAATCGCATCCTCCCCGGCGGCCCCGGCCAAGAACCGCATGTGGACTATCCGTATTGGGATTTTCACAGCCCAGATACGCATCCGATCGGCCTTAACGGGTCTTTCCCGATGAACGCGCAGGTGTCCGTCATTTTAGACCCTTTCACAGAGCAAAGCGGCGCGACCGCATATGTACCAGGATCGCAGAAAGAACTGCGTTACCCCACTGAAGCCGACAATTTTCACGACCATTCAGAACGCATGCTTGGTGAACCGGGTGACGTGGCGCTATTTTACGGTGTTGCGTGGCACTGCGCGATGCCGAACAATTCCGATCATGACCGCAGCGCCGTGCTGATCAATTACCTTCCCAAATGGGTGAAACCCCTTGAGGATATGCCCGCGGCACTTCCAGCGTCTTTCGTAGAAAACGCAAGCGCGGACATGCGTCAATTGCTTGGCTTGAATTATCCCTACCCCAGCGTGCTGGACGCTGCACAAGCGGGCAACGCGGAGGGCCGGATGTGAACGCTCTCGAAGGTATCAAAGGCGGAAAATTCATCGTTGTCGGGCGCGTCGGGATGGACCTGTCCCCCGTGGATCGCAGCCAAACCGAACACGCTGAAAATATGTTCGTCGCGATGGGCGGATCATCAGCCAACATCGCGGCAGGGCTGGTGAAACTGGGCCTCTCCGCTGACCTTGTGACCTGTGTATCGGACGATGCTATTGGCCGTTACTGCCTGAACCAACTCGACAATTACGGCGTGGGTCGCGCCCATGTGCGCACGATCATCGGCGAAGAACGCACATCGCTCGCTGTTTATGAAACCCGCGTCGAGGACCACCAATCGGTGATCTATCGCAACAATGCCGCAGATTTTCAGATGTCTTTGCAAGACGTCGAAGGCGTGAATTTCGGCCAGTTCACCGCCCTGATCACAGCCGGCACGGTCTTTGCTGCCGAACCATCACGCACCGCCGCGTTCCGTGCGTTTGAATTGGCCAAAGCCGCGGGCATTCCCATCATTTTCGACGTAGATTATCGCCCCTATTCATGGCCGACCCCAGAAATCGCCGCCGATGTCCTGTCGCGCGCAGGCGGTCTGTCTGACGTGATTGTCGGCAACGACGAAGAGTTCGGCTTTATGGCGGGCAGCATCGACAAGGGCCTCGCCAAAGCGCGCGCGCTTGCTGCGACCAGCGCAGAAATCGTCGTCTATAAAATGGGCCACAAAGGTGCTGTTACCTTTGCCGATGGCGAAGAAATTACCACAGGTATCTACCCCGTCGAGGCCGTTAAACCCACAGGGGCCGGCGACAGTTTTATGGCCGGTTTCATGGCGGGCCTCGCAGACGGCCGCCCCATGCGCGATGCGATCCTGCGCGGCTCCGCTTGTGCGTCCATCGTTGTCGCGCAACCCGGTTGTGCCCCTGCCATGCCCAATACAGACCAACTCGAATTGTTTCTTCTCGACCATCCCGGCGCCACCTAACCCAAGGACCGACCCATGCACATCGCCCCACATGACAACCAGAATAAGCCAATCGTCGACATTGATGACCCGACTGTGCCGCTGAACTATTTCAACATCGTCAAACTGAAGGCCGGTGAGACGTTTGAATATCAAACACCGGGCTATGAAACCTGTGTTGCCCCCGCCACTGGCACTGTTGATCTGGACATCGAAGGCGTGAAGTTCGCGGCCCTTGGCAATCGTGGCACGGATGTTTGGGATGGCGAACCGGAAGGCGCTTATGTGCCTGTTGGCGCTAAGGTCTCAATGGTCGCCGTGAACGACACCGAAGTCTTCATCGCGGGTGCGCGCTATGACAAAGTCCTCGATCCGTTCGATGTGCGCGTGGCTGAATTGGACACGGTGCAATATGGCTCCGATGACACGAAAACCCACCGCAAAATCAAGCACATCTTGGGAACGAAATACCACGACAAGGTCGGTCGTTTGTTGGTGTCTGAACTGTTTACCGTCGGTCAAGGCGGCTGGTCCGGCTTTCCGGCCCATAAGCACGACACCGACCGCAAAGACGCGGACGGCAACATCATCGAAACCCGCCACGACGAAACCTACAACTTCCGCTTCCGCCCGAACCACGGTGGTGGCGTTCAGATCATTCAGCACGAAGACGGTACGCCGGGCGATGCGCACCACCTGATGGATCGCTCTACCATTTTGCTCGGGTCGGGCTACCACCCTTGCGTCGTTTTACCGGGCTACGAGATGTATTATTTCACCATCCTTGGCGGGCTGTCCCAGCGGTCTCTGGTGCAGTTTTTTCAGCCAACGTTTGCCAACCAGATCGAAACGATCCCGGGCATCAAAGATATGATTGCGAAATTCAAATGACGCTCGTCACCCTTAAAGACGTCGTGCAACCGGCACTGTCAGGTGGCTACGCGGTGGCTGGCTTGGTGACACTCGGCTGGGAAGATATGCGCGCCTATGTTGCCGCGGCCGAGGCTGAAAATTGCCCCGTTATCCTACAGGCCGGACCGGGGTGTCGTGAACACACGCCGCTTCCTATCTTGGGCAAAATGTTCCGCCATCTGGCCGAAGCGTCCAGCGTGCCCGTCGTGGCCCACCTCGATCATGGCTATACGTTCGAAGAGTGCAAAGAGGCGCTTGAGTCTGGTTTTACATCCCTGATGTTTGATGGCTCACGCAAGCCGCTACAGCAAAACATTGACGAGACCGCAGCGATTGCGGAAATGGCCCACGCCGCTGGAATTTCTTGCGAAGGCGAGATCGGTTTTGTCGGCTATTCTGGCGGCGAAGCAAACGTTGGCACAGACCCTGAAGAAGCGGCGAAATTTGCCGCTGAAACCGGCGTTGACGCAATGGCAATCTCAGTCGGCAACGTGCATTTGCAAACCGACAAAGACGGTGGCCTCGACGAACCCCGCATCCGCGCGATCGAAGCGGTGACGGATGTGCCGTTGGTGATCCACGGCGGGTCGGGCGTGCCAATGGCCCAGCGCCAACTGCTCGCTCAAACGTCCCACGTGTGTAAGTTCAACATCGGCACCGAGCTGCGTATGGCCTTCGGTGCCGCACTCAGAACTGCTGTGAACAGCGACCCAGAACGCTTTGACCGCGTGCAAATCCTCAAGGACACGCACGACCCGCTGGTTGCGGCAACGCGTGCCGTTCTACGGGGCTTCACGCCCGCAACCTGAAATGTGCCATGCGCGAGCTTTGGCGCACGGCGGGCCGAATGCGGGTGTGATGCTCGGTGTCGCGATGACGGGAAATGGGCGGACAATGCCAATGCCGCGACAGATGGGAACGACATGGGTGATCATTGGGTAGGCAAGAACGACCTGTTTCATGCGCCCACTGTCAAAGTGTCCCTTATCATTCACGATCCTTGCGACACGCCAACCAAACACGCGGCACGACGAGCAATGCCTTGATTGACACCCGATTGATCTATCGGCGACGGCCCAAAGAGTTACCATCAAAGTAGCCCATGACTACCTTAGCTGCGCATCAGCGAATAGTCCGGATTGTACGGGCCCATCGGGATGATCGTGGCCGCAACGCGTTTGCCCAAAACATCCACTTCGAACGTGGTTCCGGCCTCTGAATGCTCTGGCTTCACAAAGGCATAGGCGAGGTTCTTGCCAACGCGATACCCCCAATCGCCAGAGGTGACCGTGCCGACAACATCGTCGCCAACCATCACGGATGATCCGCCATGTGCCGCCGCCTCGACGGTGTCCAGTTCCATCGTGACCAACTCAACCGTCTTGCCCGCAGCCACTCGTTTCTCCAACGCCGCTTTGCCGACGAAATCGCCCTTATCCATCTTCACAAAACGGTCTAGCCCTGTCTCGAATGGGTCAAATTCCGTCAAGATATCGGCCTTCCAGTGCAGGAACCCTTTTTCCATCCGCATCGCATCCACTGCCTTGGCGCCAAACATCTTCATGCCGTGGGCCTCGCCTGCTTTGCGAAGCGTCTTATACGCATTTAAAAGATGCGCATTTGGAACGTGGATTTCATAGGCCAGCTCGCCCGAAAAACTTACCCCAAGAACCGTTGCTGGCGCAAAGCCGATGAAACACTCCCGCGCGCTTAACCACGCAAACGCTTCCTTAGACCAATCCAAACGCGACACCGCTGACAGCACATCGCGCGCTTTTGGTCCGGCGACAACCAGAATGGTCTGATCATTGGTCAACGATCTGATCTGCACGTCTTCATCATCAGACATGTGCATCTTCAGCCAATCCATGTCGTGATATTCGGCAGCCGCCGCTGACCCAAACCAAGCCCGCGCAGGCCCGCGATCCGTGGCTGGCAAATTCGCAATTGTTGCTTCGCCCTTCACCATACCGTGATGGTTCAGCATATAACCAAGCCCAACACGTCCGTCTTTCTTGGTGATGTTGCCGCAGAACATCCGGTCGATGAACGCATGACGGTCGGCCCCTGTAATCTCAAACCGGTTGAACCCGTTCACTTCACAGATGCCGACACCGTTTTGCACGGCAGCGACTTCTTCACCAACGATGTCAAAGCTCTCATCAAACTTGAACGTATGGGTCACGTGGAAATCGGGCGTCGGCTTCATGAACTCAACCCGCTCCCAACCATTCACGATGGTAAACTCAGCGCCCTCAGCCTCAAGCACGGGCGTAATTGGCGTTGTCTTCGCATCGCGCCCAACAGGGCGATGCTCGTTCGGGAAATGGAACCGGAATTCGTTCTGGTAATCCTCAATCGCCTTAAGCGACGTCAGCTCCACATTGGTGTGCCCGGTGAAACGACGCGGATCTATGCACCATGTGTCATAGCACGCCTCGCCGTGCACGATCTGTTGCGCCAGCATCCAGCCGTGGCCACCGCCCTCACCCAGACCGGCCCGCAGTCCGATAATGCAAAACGCGTTGCGCTTGTTCGGGATCGGCCCAACCAGTGGCGCACCGTCAATTGTATAGGTAATCGGCCCGTTGACGATGTTCTTGATGCCCACTTCCATCAGCGCCGGCATCCGTTCAAACGCGCCCTCAAGGACGTCCGTCACGCGGTCAAGATCATCCGGGCACAAGTCGTTTGAAAAGTCCGGCGAAATGCCGTCCATGCCCCATGTCTTACAGTCTTGTTCATAAAACCCGAGCAGCAACCCGCTCTTTTCCTGACGGCAGTAATAATCAGAAATCGGGCAGCGCAGCAGTGGCATACGATGGCCCGCGTCAACAATCGCCGGAATTTCATCCGTGACGAAATACTGGTGCTCCATTGACGCCACGGGGTGATGCACCCCCATCATCGCGCCAACCTCGTTCACGCGGTAGCCACAGGCATTCACCACGACCTCGCAATCAATATCGCCCTTGTTGGTGTGCACCGTCCAGCTGTGATCTTTATGCTGGGTCAGGCCCGTTACATTGGTCTGGCGGTACACTTCAGCACCAGCTTTGCGTGCACGACGCGCCAAAGCTTGGCACAAGGACGCCGGATCAATGTCGCCATCGCTCGGGTCCCACAAACCGCCCAACAGATTGTCCGTGGAAATCAACGGATGCCGCCGCGCGCATTCCTCGGCGTCAAGGACTTCGAATTCAACACCCATGCCCCGCGCCATAGACGCAAAGTGGCGATAGCCATCCATCTGCTCTTGCGTGTTGGCCAAACGAATACCACCATCGCCGTGATTGTACTGCACGGGGTAGTCCGCATCATCGCGCAATTCTTTGTAAAGATTTATCGAATGCGTCTTCAGACCCACCATCGTCTGGTTGCCACCGAAGTTCGTAACTTGCGCTGCGGAATGCCACGTCGTCCCGCTCGTCAGCTCATCACGTTCCACCAGCACAACGTCCGTCCATCCCTCTTGCGTGAGGTGATACAGGGTTGAACAGCCGGCAATGCCGCCGCCAATAACTACGGCTCGGGTCTGGGTTTTCATGGGGCGTCCTTCGATAAATGTTAAACAAATCTGAGCAGATCAAAGAACAACGCGCAATCCGCAGATTTCACGACAAATCATTGATTTTGATTTACTGAATGATCAGAAACCCGTCTTTTAGAAACGGCAATCTCTGCGCCGCAGACACCAGAATACGCGCACTTAAACAGGTCCGAATGTCCTGCGCCATTTGATGCGGCAATTCACCCAACGCACCCCTGCGCGCATGCAACGCCAGACGGCGGGAAAACGACGGAACGGGCAGTGGATTTGCCTGCACCATATCACCCGCAAGCGGCGTACCAAAGAACGCCAACGCCGTTGTAATGGCCCAACCGCCCAGCTCAGCCGTCATCGCAAACAACGCTTGATTGGTCGAAAACTCAAACCCGCGCGCAGGGTGCACATTGGACCGGCGCAATTGCGCTTCAATTTGACGCCCGATCTGCAGATCAGACGCATAGCGTACAAACGGGCTGGCCTTCAGCTGTTCAAGGGATGGCGTATCCCCCAGCTGAGGTGCTGTCACCAGAATGAACGGATCACGCAAAATCGGATGCTGTTCCACCCAATCCGCCTGCGCGACCGTATCCACAGCCAACATCAAATCCACGGCACGCGTGCTGAGGGCTTCGTTGTTTTCATGGCTTGCGCC
>JAHBAO020000259.1 GCA_018500065.2 Octadecabacter sp.
GCAGGTGGCGGCCATGCGCCCGACATCATTAAAATCTGTGGCGAAGACCACGTGTTGCCATCCTCGACGAACCCGACACGGCCTTTCACGGTTAACACGCTGGAAGAACATCTCGACATGCTGATGGTCTGCCACCACCTCGACAAATCCATCCCCGAAGATGTGGCCTTCGCCGAAAGCCGCATCCGCCGCGAAACTATTGCAGCCGAAGACATCCTGCACGATATGGGCGCGTTCTCGATCATCGCCTCAGACAGTCAGGCGATGGGACGTGTGGGCGAAGTTTTGATCCGCACATGGCAAACCGCCGACAAGATGAAAAAACAACGGGGGCGATTGGCGGAAGAAACAGGTGACAACGACAATTTCCGCGTGCGCCGCTACATCGCTAAATACACGATCAATCCCGCCATCGCCCACGGGATCAGCCATGAAATAGGCTCGATTGCTGAAGGCAAACGCGCCGATCTTGTGCTTTGGGACCCTGCGTTTTTTGGCGTGAAGCCCGAAATGGTGCTTATGGCAGGCACAATCGTTATGGCGCAGATGGGTGATCCGAATGCGTCTATCCCGACGCCGCAACCCGTCTATTCACGCCCTATGTTCGGGGCGTTTGGCCGCTCGGTCGAACACTCGGCGGTCACGTTTGTTAGCGAAGCTGCGCAAGCCGCAAACATCGGTGCGTCTCTTGGATTGGCCAAGCAGACGGTTGCGGTGAACAACACACGCCATATCGGCAAAAAAGACCTCATGCTAAATGACGCGACCCCCGTGATGGAGGTGAATCCCGAAACCTACGAAGTGCGTGCGGACGGTGAACTGCTGACATGCGACCCCGCCGAAGTCCTGCCGATGGCGCAACGCTACTTCATGTTCTGAGGAAAGACAGATGGACCTCCCAGTTGCCCGAACAGTCATCCATCGCCACGATTATCATGGCGCGGATAAAGTGACGCTGACCTATGACGACAGGTTCTTGCGCCGCAAAGTCTTAACAACAGAACGCGGCAGCCAGTTCCTTGTCGATCTAGAACATACCACGTCGCTGAACAGTGGCGATTGGTTTGAACTGGAAGACGGCAAGCTGATCGAAGTCGTCCCCGCGACTGAAGCCTTGCTGGAAGTCACAGGGGATTTGGCCAAGCTTGCGTGGCACATTGGCAACCGCCACACGCCATGCCAGATCGAACCGGATCGCTTGTTGATCCAACACGACCATGTGCTGCACGACATGCTGACCAAACTGGGCGCGACCTTGCGCGACGTAACTGAACCTTTCACCCCTGAAGGCGGTGCATATGGCGTTGGGCGGACGCATGGTCACAGCCACTAGCGCACAGACCTTGACGCTGACGCAGTGGTTGTCGCCCGCCTATCCCATCGGCGCGTTCGCCTACTCGCACGGGCTTGAGGCGGCCACGGATCAGGGTTGGGTTGCGGACGCGGATAGCCTTCAAGCTTGGCTAATCGTTGCCTTGGAACAGGGTGCGGGACGATCGGACGCTTTGTTGATCGCCGCCGCGTATCACGCAAAAAACCCCCATGACGTACGCGCGATCGACGATACCGCGCGCGCCTTTGCGATCAGTAAAGAACGCCGCCTTGAAAGCGAGCAACAAGGTGCGAGTTTCGCAAAGATCACTGACAGCATTTGGGGTGGCGACCTCGCGGGGCTCACTTATCCGGTTGCCCTCGGCGTGGCGGCGCGGCGGGCTGACCTGCCCCTTGATCTGACGCAATCGCTCTATTTGCAGGCGTTCCTGTCAAACCTTGTCGCAGCAGGCCAACGCCTCGCTCCGATTGGGCAAACGGCAGGACAAGCAATCCTTAACAGGCTATCAACCCGCCTGCCCGCGCTTGCCGATGCCACCGCGCATGGCGACCTGAGCCAGCTTACCTCTACAGCCTTCCTTGGCGATATCGCCTCTATGAAACACGAAACCCAATACGCAAGGATTTTTCGCACATGAACAGCCCCAACGGACCCCTTCGTATCGGGATCGGCGGCCCAGTTGGGGCCGGCAAAACAACCCTGACAGCCGCATTGTCCGAGCGCCTGCGCGACCACCACTCAATCGGTGTCATCACCAATGATATTTACACGCAAGAAGACGCCGAAGCGCTGGTGCGCATGCAAGTTCTGCCATCAGATCGGATCATTGGCGTTGAAACCGGTGGTTGCCCCCATACCGCCATTCGCGAAGACGCGTCCATCAACCTTGCGGCCGTTGCCGAAATGACCGCGCGCCACCCAGATGTGGAAATCGTGCTGATCGAAAGTGGCGGCGACAATCTGTCCGCGACGTTCAGCCCCGAACTGGCCGACCTGACCATCTATGTCATCGACGTGGCCGCGGGCGAGGAAATCCCGCGAAAAGGCGGGCCTGCGGTGACACGATCAGATATCCTCGTGATCAATAAAACAGACTTGGCCCCCTACGTTGGCGCGCGCCTAGAGGTGATGGAGCGCGACTCAGCGCGGGTGCGCCCGAACCTGCCGACGCTGTTCACAAACCTGAAACTGCGCGAAGGCGTGGACGAAATCTGGCAGCATATCCGCACAATTGGCGGCGTTGGATAGGCAAGAAAGCCTACAACTCCTGCATGGTCATTTCTGTCGCCGCAGCGCGCCCCAATGAGCGGCTGATGCCCGTAAACAAGCGGTCAAAGCTGACAAACATCGTCCGGTTGATCACCCCGCCCGCATCGGTTTGTGAAAATGCAATGTAAGCCTGCACGTCATCGTCATTGAGCGGTTGATACGCCATAAACAGGAACGAATTGATCCATTCTGTCGTGCTGACCCTGATCTCGGCTTCTTGGCTCCAGACATCCGTCAGGATTTGGTCTTCGCTCAACGCCCCACCGAACGCACCGCCGTCCAGCAGTCCCGCGTAAAACGCGAGATTGGAGTTGAGGGCGCCTTCAACATTGGTTTCAATAAGATTGTTGGCCTCAACGAACTCAACCACCATCATCATGCGTGGGTTTTCATCAGCAAGCGCGATGACGGCCGCATCTTTGGACGCCTCTTCAACCGCGTCATCGAGCAACGCACGCCGCGCGCTGACCTCAAGCCCGATAATCGTTTGCCCCTGATCAGAGCCGAAGAATTCAAGGATAGGTGTCAGATCTTCGCCTTCTAACGACGCCTCAAAATCTTCGCGCACCATGCCTTCCATGACCTCAAAGTCATAGATGCGTTCCACAGTTGCGGCCCATTCCGCCGTCGGTGGCCCTGCAAAAAGGTCTTGCCCGATTGTGTCGCCGTGACTGACACCCTCCTCGCGCATGATTTCAATAATATCCGGCAACATAAGCAGGTCGAACAGTGCGTCCGTGTGGCTTTGTTGTGCTAAAGCGGGCATGGCGAAAGTAATGGCTGTCGCTAGGGACGCGAAACGCATGAACATATTGGGCCTCTTTTCTGCTCTTACCTTAGGAATAGGTGCGCGGCGCGGCATTTCCAAGGGTGGTTCGCCGTGGTGCACGCGATTGTCAGCAAAAGCCCTTGCGCGGCGCCCCTCACGCGCCTATCAGACCCGCGATCAATCGACACGGAGAGGTGGCGGAGTGGTCGAACGTGGCGGTCTCGAAAACCGTTGAGCCTAACGGTTCCCAGGGTTCGAATCCCTGTCTCTCCGCCAGTTTTCACGTTTTCAGTCTTAATTTCGGACAATCTGAGTGAATCTGAAAACGATTTGATTTACATCAAATCTCATTTTTTGAATATGAGTTAATATCGATCCCAAATTATAGGGGTCGTCATGAGCACAAATAAATTTGATATCAACCGCCGCGCGTTTTTGGCTGTGGCAGCAGGTGGGGCTGCACTTGCATCCGTCACACCAAGTACCGCGCAGCCCGTCGCCACCAATGCTAAAATTGTCATCATCGGCGCAGGGGCTGGCGGCACGGCCTTGGCCAACCGACTGGTGAAACGACTTGAGGGCGCTGAGATCACGATCATCGACCCACGCCCGCAGCACCTTTATCAACCGGGTTTGTCACTGGTGGCCGCTGGGCTGAAGCCCGCCGACTATGTGACCTCGCAAACAACCGACTGGCTGCCCTCAGGCGTAACACTCATCGCCGAAAAAGCCGCTGCCATCGACCCCGAGGCAAAGACCGTTTCAACCGATCACGGTGAAACCCTGACTTATGATTATCTTGTGGTCGCCCCCGGTCTGGTGCTGGATCACGACGCGATTGACGGCTTTGACCTTGATATGGTCGGCACCAACGGCATCGGCGCGCTTTACGCGGGTCCACAATACGCCGCAAAAACATGGGAGGCTGCGGGCAAGTTCACCGAGGACGGAGGCATAGGCCTGTTTACGCGCCCCGCAACCGAAATGAAGTGCGCCGGTGCGCCGCTGAAACACACCTTCCTGATTGATGACATCGCGCGGCGTGCCGACAATCGTGGCAACATGGACATTACTTATGCGGCCCCGCAAGGATCGCTATTTGGGGTGCCAATCGTCGCCGAAAAGGTGCGCATGTTGTTCGCGGACCGCGGCATAAACACCGCGATGCAACACACGTTGAAATCCATCGAACCCGGTCAGAAAACGGCGACGTTTGCCGACAAGGACGGTTTCAATGTAGAAATGGCGTACGACTACATCCACGTCATCCCACCGCAGCGCGCGCCTGACGTGATCTGGGAGTCCGGCCTATCATGGGCGGACAAATGGACGGATCAGGGCTGGGTTGAATGCGACATTTATACCCTGCAACACCTGCGTTACGATAGCATCTGGGCGCTTGGTGATGTGGCAGGCGTGCCAAAGGGTAAAACCGCGGCCTCCGTTAAATGGCAGGTGCCTGTCGTCGAAGACGGTATTGTCAGCGCCATTCAAGGAAATGACCCGACAGAAACCTACAACGGCTACACCTCTTGTCCGATGATCACACGGATCGGCCGCGCGATGCTGGTCGAGTTTGACTACAACAACGACCTTACACCGTCCTTCCCGGGTATCATCGCGCCGCTGGAAGAGTTGTGGATTTCTTGGTTGATGAAAGAGGTCGCCCTGAAAGCAACCTATAACGCTATGCTGCGCGGCCGCGCCTGAAGGAGCTTGAACATGAAAGATATGACATTCTCTACCCTGCTCGCTGTTTTCGAAGAAATTTTCGGACGCGGGTTGTTTTGGGGCATGGTCGTGATCGCGGCTGTCGTGACGCTGGCCTATCTTTTTGTCCTGGTGCGTGACCGTGCCGTCAGCTGGCACAAATTCCTCTGGGCGCAATTGTCCATGCCAGTTGGCGCAGTGTTTGCAGTTTGGTTCTTGCTAGCGATGACCCACTCACAGCTGCGCGATATGGGCGGACCTATTGATCTGATCGTGCTTTTTATGGTTGCCGCAGGCGGGGCCGTGGGCATGGCGATCTTAGTCTATACGGGTCAATCCCTGCTGCGTGGCGGCGAAGACTAGCGCCCCATTCTCGTCCGAAATGACCGCTTGTTCGCCCCATTCCGGTTGAATTCCGGCCATTAACTCTGTGCACAGTCATCCTCAGTAACCAGTATTGATAACGGAGAATGAACAATGCACTTTACGAGTAACTCAGCGACCATCGTGTCCGAAGTCCGCACATTTGTCATGGAAGAGCGCAAGAATTGCGTTTCCGATCGTGAATGGAAATTTCGCCTGCGTGGCTATGGCTATGACGTGCGCGAAACAAACCGCGGCACCGTTTTGGCGACCCTGCCCCAAGGCGTAGAAATCTGCACGCTGGACGCCTAGGTTTTCGTGCGGCGAATGGCGTCTTTCCAGCCTGCAAAACGGCGATCTTTTTCGGTCGCTGACATTGTCGGCGTGAATTGACGTTCCAACGCCCAAGTCGCCGCGAATTCGTCTTGCGTCGGGTACACCCCTGCCCGCATTCCGGCAAGCCAAGCCGCGCCGAGCGCCGTGGTTTCGAGCACCTTTGGGCGATCAACGGGTGCGCCGATGATGTCGGCCAAGAATTGCATCGCCCAGTCGGACGCGGACATGCCACCGTCAACCCGAAGGGTTGCAGGATCAGTTCCACGAAGCGTGCCCTTTTCAGCACCAGACCAATCCGCATGCATCGCTTCTAGTAAATCACGGGTTTGAAAGCCGACGCTTTCCAAGGCCGCGCGTGCAAATTCCGCGGGCCCCGCATTGCGTGTCAGCCCGAAAATCGCACCGCGTGCCTCGGCGTCCCAATACGGCGCACCAAGCCCTGTGAACGCAGGTACCAAATACAACTCAACCGATGGATCGGCCTGTTCGGCCAGCGCATGGGTGTCTCTGGCGTCTTTGATGATCCCCAGTCCGTCGCGCAGCCATTGCACCACGGCCCCCGCGATAAAGATTGAGCCCTCCAGCGCATAAGTGGGCTTGCCGTCAAGTTGATAAGCGATTGTGCCAAGCAAACGGTTCTGGCTTGTGACCAGTTCATCGCCTGTGTTCAGCAAGGCAAAACAGCCCGTGCCATAGGTGGATTTCAGCATTCCCGGTTCAAAGCACGCCTGCCCGATGGTCGCCGCCTGCTGGTCGCCCGCAACCCCAAGGATCGGTAATTCAGGGCCGAATATATCCGTCGTACCAAAATCCGCGGCGCAGTCCAGTACCTCTGGCAACATGGACATCGGGATGTTGAATCGCTTGCAGATCGTTTCGTCCCAAACCCCATCGCGGATGTTATAAAGCATCGTGCGCGCCGCGTTCGTGGCGTCTGTGACATGGCGTTTACCACCCGTCATGCGCCAGATCAGAAAGCTGTCGACGGTCCCGAACAACAACTTTCCCGAATCCGCCATTTCTTGCGCCCCTTCAACGGCTTGCAAGATGTACCTTACCTTGGTTGCGCTGAAATAAGGGTCGGCCAATAGCCCTGTGCGCTGGGTGATTTCCGCCTCAAACCCTTCGGTTTTCAATTCATCACAAAACGCGGCCGTGCGACGGTCTTGCCAAACAATCGCGTTGTGAATTGGCTTGCCGGTTTCGCGGTTCCAAATGATCGTGGTTTCGCGCTGGTTGGTGATGCCGATGGCAGCGATGTCGTCAGACGTGGCAACAACCTCGTTGCAGACCGACACAACGCTGTCCCAAATCTCCTCGACATCATGTTCAACCCAACCCGATTGCGGATATATCTGGGTGAATTCTTGTTGGGCGACATGGGCAACGCCCATGTTCTCATCAAAAAGAATGGCACGGCTTGAGGTCGTGCCTTGGTCAATCGCAAGGATATAGGTCATGCGTCGTCCCCCTTTTCGCCCCCGCGAAAACCGGTGGCGACAACAAACTTTTCAGAACTGTCAGACCGCGAAGCTGGCGGCTTAACGTATTGAACTTTCTTGAAATTCTTCTTCAACATGCGCTGCAAATCCGCCTCGGCGCCACCAGCAAGAACCTTGGCGACGAACGTGCCACCCTCTTCCAGAACATCAAATGCAAAATAGGCCGCCGCTTCACACAGCGCCATAATGCGGTTGTGATCGGTCTGTTTGTGACCAGACGCAGACGCCGCCATGTCAGACATTACGACGTCCGCTTTGCCGCCCAGCCAGTCTTTAACTTTCAGGTCCGCATCGTCTTCCATGAAGTCGAGGACATGAAGTTCGGATCCGGCAATCGGCTCCATTTCTTGCAAGTCGACGCCAAGGATCGTGCCAATCGGCTTGCCCTTACGCTCGCCCAAGGCATTAACGCGTGGCACGGCGACCTGCACCCAACCACCGGGTGCAGCACCAAGGTCAACGATACGTTTGCCCGGTGTGAGGAAATTGAATTTCTCATTCAACTCCAGTATCTTATAAGCCGCTCTTCCGCGGTAACCATCGGCTTTTGCACGCACCACATAGGGGTCGTTCAGCTGCCGCTGAAGCCACAGCGTCGACGACATTTTACGTCCACGCGCAGACTTCACCTTAACCGTGAGGTCACGTTGGCCGCGGCCACTGTCATTTTTGCCGGAACGGGATGTGGGTCTTTTTACCATAACGTCCAGTACCGCGCGTCCTAGCGGTAGTAAAGGGATCGCCCGTTCGCAAAGATTTGAACCTTCTCGGGGGATGCAGCCATGCGCACGGATTTCCCGCGCAACTCAGCGTGAATTCCAGGAAGCTTACCGATCACCGCGTCCTTGTCTGCGACCTTGTCAAAGTACAGTAACGTCACCTCGCCCAGTGCTTCGGTGATGTTCACTTTGCCTTCAAACGCGAAATCATCGCCCGTGGTTGCGATCATGTCTTCGGGGCGAATACCGACATTAACCTTCAGGCCTTTGTCCGCCGTTTGCGTTGGCACAGCTGAAGTAACAACCCCGCCGCCGTCCAGCTTCACCTTGGTCTGCTTACCAGTCTCGACAATCTCGCCAGACAGCAGGTTCATCGCCGGAGACCCGATAAACTGCGCCACAAACTCGTTTTCAGGCCGCTCGTAAAGTTCAAGCGGCGTACCGACCTGCGCGATTCCCTTATTGGCCAACACAACAATCCGTGTGGCCAGTGTCATGGCTTCTACCTGATCATGAGTCACATAGATCATGGTAGAATCGGGCATAGATTCCTTCAGCTGTGCAATCTCAATGCGTGTGGCAACGCGCAGTGCTGCATCAAGGTTGGAGAGCGGTTCATCAAACAAGTAGACCTTTGGATCACGCACAATCGAACGCCCAATTGCGACCCGCTGACGTTGCCCGCCTGACAGGGCCTTGGGCAAGCGATCGAGGTAGTCATCCAGCTGTAAAATGCGCGCAGCGTTCTCGATCGCGGCGTCGATTTCGGCCTTTGGTTTCTTAGCCAACTTCAGCGCAAAGCTCATGTTGTCGCGCACCGTCATGTGCGGATAAAGCGCGTAGGATTGGAACACCATCGCGATACCACGTTGTGCGGGCGGCACATCGTTCACCACCTGCCCGTCGATCTGCAACTCTCCGCCGGTGATCTTTTCAAGGCCCGCAATCATCCGCAGCAACGTAGATTTACCGCAACCGGATGGTCCGACAAACACAACCAACTCTCCGGTTTTAATATCAAGATTGATATCCTTCAAAACCTCAACATTGCTGCCATAAGTCTTGGCAACATTTGTCAGTTTGAGATCAGCCATGTCCGTCCCTCCCGTTAATCAATTGGCCGACGCGGTGGCGATAAACACCTGCCACGGGCCAAGGGTAAGTGTGTCTCCTGTCGGCGCATCCGCACCGCCCAAGTCTTGCGCGATTGCTGTCCAATTCCCGCCAGGGATTGCCAAGTCAGCGGCGGTTTCACTTAGGTTGAACGCGCAGAAAACCTGCTCTGTGTTCAAAGATCGGGTGAAATACACGACGTCGCCATCCGCCTTCACCCCGTCATGCTCGCCCTTTGCCAGCGCCGGATTTGCACGGCGCAACGCAATCGCGCGGCGGTAATGATGGATCAGCGCGTCTGGATCAGCCTCTTGGACCGCGACACTCTTCTGGGTGTGCTCGGGGCTGACAGGCAGCCACGGCTTTTGTGCCGCGCTGAACCCACCATTGGCGTTGGAGTTTTCCCAAACCATTGGCGTACGACATCCGTCGCGGCCTTTGAATTCGGGCCAGAACTCAATGCCATATGGGTCTTGCAAGTCCGCGTAAGCGACATCGGCTTCACGCAGCCCCAACTCCTCGCCCTGATAAATGCAAGCGGAACCCCGCAAACACATCATCAAAGTGGTCATCGCGCGCAGTCCTGCATCCGACGTGTCCCAACGGGTCGCGTGGCGGATAACATCGTGATTGGAAAACGCCCAGCACGCCCAGCCATCCGCCGCATGTTTGTCGACCTCACCCATCACCCGCGCAATCTCGGCCGCATCTGGCCGCGCGCTGGTAAGGAATTCAAACGCATAACACATCTGCATCAGGTCGTCGCCGGCCGTATAGTCGCCCAAAATCTCAAGACCACGCTGTGCGTCACCCACTTCGCCGACGGCCGCTGCATTGTACGGCTCCATCACCGCACGCAGCTTTCGCAGAAACTCGAGGTTCTCTGGTTGGTTCTTAGAATAGACGTGGATCTGGTGGTTATACGGGTTCACCGAGGGCGCGATGGTCGAATTGCGCTGGTCCCGTGGAAGCGGTGGATTGCTGCGCAACTGCTTGTCGTGCATGTAAAAATTGATCGTATCGAGGCGGAACCCATCCACCCCGCGTTCAAGCCAGAACTTGGCAACATCCAACAATGCCGCCTGTACTTCAGGTTCCCAGAAATTCAGGTCAGGCTGTGACGTAAGGAAGTTGTGCAAGAAATACTGCTCTCGCTCACCGCTCCATTGCCACGCCGAACCACCAAAAATCGACAGCCAGTTGTTGGGCGGTGTTCCGTCTTCTTTGGCGTCTGCCCAGACGTACCAATTGGATTTGTCGTTCGTGGCTGTCTTGCGGCTTTCCTGAAACCACGGATGCTGGTCTGATGTGTGCGACAACACCAGATCAATCATCACCTTCAGCCCGTTTTGGTGGGCCGTCGTGATCACCGCATCGAAATCAGCCAAGGTGCCGAACATCGGATCGACATCGCAATAGTCAGCCACGTCGTAGCCGAAATCTTTCATCGGAGAGGTGAAGAACGGCGAAATCCAGATCGCATCCGCGCCTAACGTGGCGATGTAGGGAATCCGCTGCACAATGCCCGCAAGGTCACCGACACCGTCACCGTCACTGTCCTGATAGCTGCGCGGATAGATCTGATAAATCACCGCACCTTTCCACCAATCTTTGTCTTTTTCCATCCGCGCGTCGCCGGATACAATTTCCATCTTAGTCATCGTCATTCGTCCTATTTAACCGAGCCAGCCAACAGGCCGCGCACAAGATATTTCTGCATCATAAAAAACACCAACAATGGCACCGCGATTGAGATAAACGCGGATGTCGCAAGGATTTCCCAATCACCGCCACGGGTGCCCAAAAGTTCTACGATTTGTTTGGTCATCACGGTGGTTTCACCAGAGCTGTCGATCAAGAACACCAGCGCCACCAACAGGTCATTCCACGTCCACAAAAACTGGAAGATCGCAAAGGATGCCAATGCCGGAAAGCTAAGCGGCAGGATGATCTTGGTGAAAATCTGGAACTCTGTTGCGCCGTCAACACGGGCATTTTCGATAATGTCGCGCGGCAATCCGACCATATAATTTCGCAATAGATAAATCGCGAGCGGCAGCCCGAACCCTGTATGGGCCATCCACACGCCCAAGTACCCCTTGCCGATGCCAATGGCATTATGGAATTGCAACAACGGGATCAGCGCCAGTTGCAATGGCACGACCAACAGCCCGACGACCGTCGCAATCAACAGTGCCCGCCCCGGGAAATCCATCCACGCAAGTGCATAGGCGGCGAATGCGGCGATCAGGATCGGGATGATCGTTGCCGGGATCACAACCGTCAGCGTATTGAAAAACGCCTTGGCCATGTTCTCGGAATTACCTTCTTTAAGCAAAACGTTGCGGTAGTTGTTGGTCGTAAACTCCGGTGGAAGGGTCGCGATCACAAACAACCTTTGCCCACGTCCAGAAATCTGGTCGTCGTTGCCCTGCCAAACATACGTGCCATCGGCATTTAATGTCATGGTTTCGCCCTCACCCAGATCGGCGGTGTCACCGATCGTAAAAGCGTTCGGGTCACGCGAGGACGTACCCCAACTGTCGATGTTTACGTCTGCATAGTCGCCTTCAAGGACATTGCCTTCAACAATGAACACCCCAGCGCTGGTTTCAATGCGGTTGTCATCCGGATCCAACGCGCGCAGTTGCAGCGTTTGTTGCGCTGGAAACAAAGACGACCACCAGCCCGATGCAGTGATTTGTTCGCTGGTGCGAAACGAGCTTACGAACAATCCTAAAGTCGGGAAAAGCCACAACGCGACCAGCACCACCACGGAAATGTTTAGCAGCCAGACGACTGCGGGCTTCTTACCACTCAAGCCATCCATCAGCGCATCTCCTTGCGGGCATTGTAGACGTTCCAAACAAGGATCGGCGTCACCAGCAACATGATGATCATCGCCGCAGCGGACCCCATGCCCCAGTCATTCGCGCGGAACAATTTGTCGTACATATAGTTGGCCAGAACCTGCGTTTCCCATTGCCCGTTGGTCATCGCGAACACGATGTCGAACACCTTAAGGGTGGCAATGGTGATCGTGGTCCAGACCACAACAATCGTCCCCATGATCTGCGGCACTTTAATCTTAAAGAAAATCTGGAACGGATTGGCGCCATCAATGATCGCGGCCTCAATCGTTTCTTCGGGAATGCCACGCAGTGCTGCGGACAAAATGACCATCGCGAAACCGGTTTGAATCCAGATGAGTACGGCCATTAGGAAAAAGCTGTTCCAGAACGGGATCGTCAGCCACTGTTGCGGCGCATCGCCGCCAAACAACAGGTACAAATGGTTCAACACACCGATCTGCGCCACGTCTTCGGGACGGGCTTCATAGATCAGTTTGAAAATGACAGCGGCCCCGACGAATGAAATCGCCATTGGCATAAAGATGATGGATTTCGCGATATTGCCCCAACGCAAACGGTCCGTCAGTTGTGCGGCCAATAAGCCAAATCCTGTGGCCGCGGCAGGTACGACAACCAGCCACAACACATTGTTGCGCATCGCTTCTATGAACTTGGGCTCAGCAAACATTTGGGTGTAGTTTTCAAACCCAACGAAGGTGCGCACGCCCCCTGCTCCGCGTTCCTGAAAGCTTAGGATCAATGTCGCGACAACAGGGTATGCCAAGTACAAACCCAGGGCGAGGATTGCCGGAAACAGGAATAGCCAAGGGCGGATCAGCTCACGGCGGCTGATGTTGCGCCCGATGTTGGGGCCGGACGCCGGAAACAACACCTTATCAAGCAACAGGTTTGATCCATAGAAGTACCCGATACATCCGCTAACGCCGACGATGATCGTGATTAGACCTAACAGTGCTGGATGCATAGTTCCGTCCCCCCAAAAGTCTGCACCTGCGTTCGTGCAGGCTGCAATAACGGCCCGCCCTCTCCTCGGGCGGGCCGTTACTTTATTGAACTTACTTCAGTGCTGTCCAGCTGTCCTGAATGGCCGTTGTTGCGTCCTCAGCGGATGCACCACCGACGAAATCAACCATGCCAGTCCAGAATGTACCGGCACCAATCGCGCCCGGCATCAGGTCAGATGCGTCAAAGCGGAACGTTGTTGCGTTTTGCAGGATTTCGCCCTGACCGCGCAGCGTGTCGTCCATGTAAGTCGCTAGGTTCACACCTGTGTGCGGTGTCAGGAAGCCTGTCTGCGCCATCATGATCTCGTGTGCGATCGGCGTTTGCAGGAAGTTCATGAACTCCATCGTTGCATCGTTGGCATCTGTAATCGCCATCAATGTACCACCGCCCAAGACAGGATTGCCAAGGTCTTTGCCGGCAAAGGATGGGAAGTAGAAGAAGTCTGCATCTGTTCCCAGCTCGGTGCCTTCTGGGAAGAACGCAGGCGCGAACGACGCCTGACGGTGCATGTAGCACTGCGGCGGGCTTGAGAACATCCCAGTTGGACTGTCGCGGAAGTCTGTTGTGCCAACTGCACCTGCACCACCGGCAACCATGTCATCGTTCTTGGCAAACATGCCGAACGTGTCGAAGGCTTCGATCACCTCTGGTGAGTTGAATGGCAGCTCGTTGGAAACCCAAGCATCGTAGGTTTCAGGTGACTGCGTGCGCAACATAATGTCTTCGACCCAGTCCGTACCGACCCAGCCAGTCGCCGCGCCTGACCCCATGCCAATGCACCACGGTGTTTCACCGTCTGCAATGATCTGTTCGGACAACGCGATGAGGTCTTCCATGGTTTCCGGCACGTCGTAACCAGCATCTTCAAAATTCTCAGGCACATACCAAACAAGCGACTTCACGTTCACGTTGAAGAAAAAGCCGTAGAACTGGTCAGCACCGGACGCATCGCCGTATGTGCCCAGATCAACCCAAGAAGACCCAGCCGCGTAGTTGTCGCCAACCCATGCAGCCGCATCGGCACCGAGTGGTGTCAAAAGACCCTGCTCCGCGAGGTTCGCGGCAAGACCAGGCTGCGGGAACACAGCGATGTTTGGAGGTGAGCCGGCTTCGGCATCAATGACGATCTGCTGCTCAAAACTGTCAGAGCCAGTATATGTCGCCTCTGCACCAGTCGCTTCTTCAAAATATGTTAGCATAGACGAAAAGATTTCCGCCTCTGGGCTTAGCCACGGGCCAAAAATCGTAACAGTCTGGCCGCTCAGGTCAGGCGCGCCTGCGGCATAGGCTTCATAGGTGTCCCAGCTGAAGTCCCCTTCGCCAACAGCAAATGGTTGATGGCCGTCTGCCTGTGCAAGGCCTGCACTCAACGCGACAGCGGCAACTCCTAGATATAGTGAATTTTTCATGATCGTCCTCCCTAACGGCACGATTCGCGCGCCGTGATATTGCTGATTTTCTCAACTCCAAAGCATCCAAAGCGCTTTGAATTTCTCAAACCTGCTGCAAATCTCTCGCAGAGTCAAATCGAATCCCGCCTCACAACTAATTCTACACTTGCGCAATAAAACCGCTAAAAATTAACTTGTGTCTTACATAGACACCCGTCACATTGCCCCTTCAAAGCGGTTTGGAAAGTTCTTATGAACCTTAAAGGTCTTTCAGAGATACTTGGTCTATCACAGACAACGGTAAGCCGTGCCCTAAACGGCTACCCAGAGGTTAGCGAAACCACCCGCAAGAAAATCCTCGCAGTCGCAGCCGAGCATAACTACAGCCCGAACGCGCGGGCCAAGGGCCTCGCTACGGGGCGCTCTAATGCCATCGGTCACGTCATCCCAAATGCTACGCAACATGAAATGGTGAACCCCATTTTTGGCGATTTCATCGCAGGTGCAGGCGAAGTCTACGCAGCCAATAACTATGAAATGGTCTTGTCGATTGTCGCTGACGTCGATGAAGAAAAGGTCTACCGCGCCTTCAAAACCCGCGGAACCGTTGACGGGGTGATCCTCCACGGCCCGAAGATGAACGACACGCGGATCGCCCTGCTAGAAGAAATCGGCCTGCCTTTCGTCGTGCATGGGCGCGCGTCAGGGATCGACAGCGACTATAGCTGGCTTGATGTGAACAACCGCAGCGCGTTCCGCCGCGCAACCGATTTCCTGTTAGATCTCGGGCATCGGCGCATCGGGCTTATTAACGGTCTCGAAACGATGGATTTCGCGTACCGCCGCAGGCGCGGATATGAGGATGCCCTCACTGCGCGTTCCATGTCCCTTGATACAGACTTGCTGCGCACCGATGAAATGACAGAAGGCTTCGGCTATTCCTCCACTACGGAAATGTTAAACCAACCTAATCCACCCACGGCCTTCCTCGTCTCTTCGATTATCTCAGCCTTGGGCGTGCGGCGCGCCCTAGAAGAGCGCGGCCTGCAAATGGGGCGCGACGTGTCGGTTATTACCTTTGATGATGGGTTATCCTATCTGGCCAATGGCGCAGACGTTCCGATTTTCACGGCCACGCGCTCATCGGTTCGCGACGCAGGACGCGCCTTGTCCGAAATGTTGGTGGCACAAATCAACAATCCAGACGCGCCATTGCAAAAGCGCTTATTAGAGGTCGAATTGACGGTCGGGCGATCAACGGGCCCTGCCCCGACGTCCGCCTAACTCGACGAGCCTTAAGGAAAACCATGAAATTCAATCGCTCAGACTTTCCTGACAATTTCTTGTTTGGGACAGCAACATCGGCTTATCAAATCGAAGGTCACGCCTTTGGTGGCGCTGGCCAAACCCATTGGGACACCTTCGCGGCAACGCCCGGCAATGTCGTGCGCGCTGAAACCGGCGCAATTGCATGCGATCATTACCATCGTTGGCAAGCAGACCTCGACCTGATCGCAAACGCTGGCTTTGACGCCTATCGGTTTTCCACAAGTTGGGCGCGGGTCATGCCGGATGGGGTAACGCCCAATCCACAAGGCCTCGACTTTTATGACCGCCTGACCGATGGCATGCTGGAACGCGGCATCAAGCCCTGCGCCACGCTTTATCACTGGGAATTGCCGTCAGCCCTCGCCGATAAAGGCGGCTGGCAAAACCCGGACATCGCCAAATGGTTTGGCGACTTCACCCATTGCATCATGAATCGTATTGGTGATCGGATGCATTCCGTCGCACCCATCAATGAACCTTGGTGCGTTGGCTGGCTGTCTCATTTCGAAGGCGCCCATGCACCCGGCTTGCGCGATATTCGTGCAACTGCGCGCGCGATGCATCACATCATGGTCGCACATGGTACGGCCATTCAAACCATGCGCGCACTTGGCATGACCAACCTTGGCGGTGTGTTTAATCTGGAGTGGTCTGAACCCGCAACCAACAGCGCTGCAGACGCAACTGCAAATGCGTTATCCGACAGCTACTACAATCGCTTCTTCTTGGGCGGCGTGTTCAAAGGTGCATATCCTGACAACATCATGGAAGGCCTCGGCCCCCATATGCCCGATCATTGGCAAGACGATTTTGCGACCATTCAGGCCCCTTTGGACTGGTGCGGCATCAACTATTACACCCGCCGCATCGTGCGTTCCAACACGGCTGCTTGGCCGTCTCATGATGTCGTCCCCAATGGCCCTTTGCCAAAGACGCAAATGGGCTGGGAGATTTACCCAGAAGGGTTGTACAATTTCTTGATGCGCACCAAACAGGAATACACGGGCGATCTACCATTGTTCATTACCGAAAATGGCATGGCAAACGCGGACGTGATCGAAAACGGATCGGTGGATGACCCCGAACGCATCGATTTTTTAAACCAACATTTCGACGCCGTGCGCCGCGCCGTAGCTGATGGCGCACCGATTGAGGGGTTTTTCGTTTGGTCACTTTTGGATAACTACGAATGGGCCCTGGGATACGAAAAACGCTTCGGACTGGTGCACGTCGATTTCGAGACATTGCAGCGAACCCCGAAAGCATCCTATCACGCCCTCAAATCCGCTTTGGAACGCTAACAATGACCCATCCGAGTAACACTCTTGCACTGGTTGCCGATATTGGCGGCACGAACACGCGCTGCGCGCTTGCGCAGGGGCGAAACGTTTTAACGGCGACCATCCGCAGGTATTCAAATACCGAATACGCAGGCTTGGCTGAAGTGTTGCGCACCTATTTGGCGGATGAAGGCGGTGTTGTTCCGGCCGCGGCCTGTGTTGCGGTCGCCGGCCCTGTTCGCGATGGCATTGCGAGAATGACCAATCTGGATTGGACAATCGATCGCGACACGCTGATGCACGCGACGAATGCACAAACCGTTGCAATCTTGAACGACCTTCAGGCGCAAGGCCATGCGATTGGCGATCTTGATGCTTCGGCGTTCCGCACCGTTATCGAAGGCCCCGCAGCCGCCGCGCACGCTGTTCGTTTGGTTGTTGGCGTTGGAACCGGATTCAATGCCGCACCGGTATTCGAAACCGATGCTGGCCGTTTTGTTCCACCCTCAGAATCCGGCCACGCAAACTTACCGATCAGCACAGAACAGGAATTACGCCTGTGTCGCTATGTCTCTTCAGCGCACGGTTTCGCGGCAATCGAAGATGTCTTGTCAGGACGTGGCTTGGAACGCGTTTATTCGTTTTTGAGCGAAGAAGCAGGAACACCCGCCGAGTCTTCGGCGAAGAGCATCATGACGGCCTGCGCGACTGGGAGCGATGCCCGCGCGACAGAGGCCGCCGCGGTGTTTGCCCGAACATTGGGAACCGTTTGCGGCAACCTTTCTTTGATCCAGCTGCCCTTTGGTGGGGTGTACTTGGTTGGTGGCGTTGCGCGCGCTTTAGCACCTTATCTAAAAACGTTCGGATTTACCGAGGCGTTTCAAGACAAAGGCCGGTTTACGTCGTTCATGTCCAACTTTTCAGTTTCTGTTGTTGAGGATGATTATGCAGCCCTTCTTGGGGCTGCCACCCACATTGAAGGCCTGCGAAACGCTCAATGAAGCTGGTTGTGGACGGTCTTTGTTAACTCGGTCAATGAAAACGGTTTTGGCAAGAATACCGAATTTGGAATACTCTTCTGGTCTTCCCCGAATGCCTCTTCCGCATAGCCGGAGACAAAGACCACTTTGGTATTCGGACGTTCCGCCAGTGCTTCGCGAACCCAAGTCGGGCCGTCTTTTCCGGGCATAATGACATCCGTTAAGAACAGATCCACTTCAAGGTCTGGATTCGCAAGCATGTTAAGGGCAGATTCAGCACAATCGGCCTCTAGCACCGTAAATCCGCGCAACCGTAATGCGCGCGACGCGAATGCCCGAACAGGTGCTTCATCCTCAACAAGTAAAACCACGCCATCGCCAGTAACCGGGACCGAGATAGCAGGCTCGTCGGGTTTTTCGACATGCTCAATCGGGGCGTCATGGCTGGGGATCAGAATACTAAAAGTGGTGCCGACACCGACCGTGGAGTCAACGAAGATATAGCCCCCCGTTTGTTTGATGATTCCATAGGCCGTGGACAGCCCGAGCCCCGTACCACCGCTCGAGGTTTTGGTCGTCCAGAACGGTTCGAATATCTTGTTCCGTTTGCTCTCGGGGATGCCCATTCCCGTGTCATGGACCCGCAAGACAACGTATCGCCCTGCTGGAACCGTGACGCGGTCTCGGTGCAGCGGTTCTGCAAGAACAGTGTTTTCTGTTTCAATTCGGATGTTCCCCCCGTCAGGCATCGCATCGCGCGCGTTCACCACAAGGTTCATCAGAACTTGTTCGAGTTGGCGTTTGTCTGCGCGGATCGGCTTCAAACTGGGGTCATGATCTAGCGTCAATGTCAGACGTTCGCCGACAAGACGGTTTAGCAAATGCGTGCTTTCTGACAGTGTATTGCGCAGATCGATCACTTCAGGCTGTAGGTTTTGCTTGCGCGAATAGGCCAACAATTGCCCGACAAGCGCTGCGGCACGGTTGGCGTTTTCATGAATTTGAATAAGATCAGCAAAGTCTCGATCGCCTTGATCATGGCGCAACAGCAAAAGATCGCAGTGTCCGGAAATGGCGGTCAAAAGATTGTTGAAATCATGGGCAATACCACCCGCCAATTGCCCGATTGCCTGCATTTTTTGGCTTTGAACGAATTGAAGCTCAAGGTTTTTGAATTCGGTAACATCGCTTAGCACTGCGACGACATACGCGGCGGCACCCTCGGACCCAGCGGGGTTGAGGGATACCTGAACATGGATCTCCTTGTCCTTGTGGATAGCTTCCAAGAACTGAGGCGCACCCATTCCTTTGCCTTCAACAGTTTCAGTGATCCAGTCTGTTAGGGGGCGTCCCAGCCCCTCAAGCAGATCGCTCATCCGGCATCCGTCGGCGATCTTGTTGTCCAACAACGTGCGCGCTTCATGATTTGACGACAAAACCTCACCCGTCGCGGATATCTTTAGCAGCGGCACCGGAAGCTCTTCGATAGCGTCCCAATCGGTTCCCTTGTCCGCCCCTTCTACAAGCTCATCCCCGGGAAGAAGGTAGATTTCACGCCGCCCGCCGTGGCTTGGAACTTCAGCGACAAGGCTTTCGATTTCGCCAGCCTCACATAGTACTTTGTGGACCTGGCCCGACGCAATCGGCAGGTCAGCAAATACACCACCCAAGTTTTTTGCGCGCCCACCAAGCAGGCGACGAAAGGCCTCGTTCATGTAAAGAACCGTGCCCGTCGGCCCTGCGGTCAGCATCGGAAGGCTTAACGCATCGACTGCACGTGCACCCCCTCCGCGATCAGACAGGTCCTCAAGTCGCCAAAGGTACATGTCAGTTTCGACTGCATTCACCGCCAAACGAACATGACCTTTGCGGGTGACGATGTCTTCGCGCGCGCTGCCCAAAGCGTGGGCTTTGCTTTGCATTCGGAAAAGAACCGCGCCTGGGTTTGCGAACATGTCTGCGAAAATGCGAGCTAACGCATCACTTGCCCGGTCGCGGAATTTTTCATTCGCTGTTTCGTTTCGAAAGGACACGTTCCCTTCAAAATCGGCAAGAAAACATGGCGTTGCATCATGTTCTACCAGGGATATAACGGCTTGGGTCGCGTAGGATTTCTTGCGTGTTTGCAGAGCCTTGTACGCAAAAACCAATCCGGAAAACACAATCAGCGCGGCAGCAAAAGCCAATAGCCCGAGCTGAATATCGGGTTGGGGCGCAAAAAATGATGCGAGCGCTGCGCCACTCCCCAAAAGTGCGATCGAAATCCCAGAAAACGAACGGCCTTCGCGACGCGAAGCCAAATTGGCTGGTTCGGCAGCACCCCCGAACTGAGTATGGGTATTCACGTCTGGCACGCCCGCCTCATTTTTGGATCGATTCGTTTGCAGCAGTTAACGAAGAAATCCTTAACCCCAGCTTAAATTGGTGAGGTAAGACTAAGGCCTTTCAAAAACATTGCAACCAAAGGTTGCTATGTTACCCGTGAAAGCACGGTATAATAGAAGCCGTCACCAAGCGTATGCGGGGCAATCGAAGTTTGCGACACGATCGAGAAACCGGACAAATTTCCCATAAAGGTTTGAATACGATCGTTATTTTCGACATCAAACACTGAACAAGTCGCATAGACCAGCACACCGCCACGACGCACCAGTTGCGCGCCCTGCGCCAAAACCTCATCCTGAATGGCCGTCAGTTCCTGAAGCCGATCTTCAGTCAGATCCCATTTCGCAGCAGGATTGCGCCGCCAGGTCCCACTACCGGAACAAGGCGCATCAACGAAAACAAGATCGAAAGGTTCAAGTGTTGCCAAGCCCTCAGTCGCTACGATGTCTATCGTTACACCGGCCCGCTGCGCGCGTGGGGCAATGTCGACCATACGTTTAGGGTCGATGTCATGGGCGGTTACATCGACACCACGTGCTGCGATGGCCAAGGCTTTGCCACCACCACCAGCACATAGATCAAGAACGCGCTGGCCTTTGGTGATGTCCAAGGCAGAAATCGCCTGCTGCGAAGACGTGTCCTGCGGTTCAACAAGGCCATTTCCATAAGCAGACGAATGCGCCACACGCCGTTCGTTTTCAATGACTTGCAGGGCAAAGCTCATGCCCTCAACCGGCTCAGCAACGATATCTTCTTCGGCAAGCGACGCGATCACATCCGCGGTCGTGCTTCGGGCTTCGTTTACGCGTAAAAACACGCCTGCGCGGGACTTGAGGATGTCTAAAACGGCATTCGAGTCGTCACCAAGTGCGCCGTCAAAATGCGGCAACATCCAGTTCGGCATGTCGCGTTGGATCCACCGATCTGCATCCGCTAACGAACGCGCATCTTCGCCGTCCTCAACCACCCGAGGTGCATGGCCGATCCCCGAAAACATAGCGTCCACCTGCCCCGCCGCGCGCATCGCACCAAGCATGACACCCCGCCCAGTTTCTGCACCACCCAGCCAGCCATAAGATGCCTTGCACCGAAGCGCTTGGAACACGTGATCGCGAATTGCTGCACGGTCTTTAGAGCCGGCAAACCGATGGCTGCGCCCCCAGCCTGTCAGTGATTTTTCAGGTGTCACGCCGTCGAAAATCATATCGAGGACTTCGATCGCGGCGGCAACCCGTGCGGCGGGTGTCATATCACATGGCCCTGTAGTTTGGGGACTCGCGGGTGATCTGAACGTCATGCACATGGCTTTCTTTCAGACCTGCGCCGGTGATTTTAACGAACTTACAGTTGCTGCGCATCTCTTCGACTGTGGCGCACCCAGTATACCCCATCGCAGCGCGCAACCCGCCAACCATTTGGTGCACAACTGCGGCCGCAGACCCTTTGTAGGCAACTTGCCCTTCAATGCCTTCCGGCACGAGCTTGTCGGATGCCGCGTCTTTCTGGAAATAACGATCCGCAGACCCGCTGGCCATCGCCCCAAGTGAGCCCATACCACGGTAGCTTTTGAAACTACGCCCTTGATACAAAATGACTTCTCCGGGGGATTCATCCGTTCCGGCGATCATGGAACCAACCATCGCGCAGGATGCACCGGCTGCAATTGCTTTGGCAAAATCACCCGAGAATTTAATGCCACCATCGGCAATAACAGGCACAGCACCCGCAGCCTTTGCACAATCCACAATCGCCGTGAGCTGTGGAACACCAACGCCCGCCACCATCCGCGTCGTACAAATAGAGCCCGGACCGATGCCGACCTTAACCGCATCCGCACCCGCATCAATCAAGGCTTTCGTCGCCTCGCCCGTTGCGACGTTGCCTGCAATAATCTGGACATTGTTGGACAGCGCCTTGGCGCGTTTTACCGCTTCAATCACACCTTCCGAGTGACCATGCGCGGTATCAATGACCACGATGTCAACGCCAGCGGCAATCAGCGCCTCGGTGCGCTCAAACCCTGAATCGCCTACGGATGTCGCCGCAGCAACGCGCAAGCGGCCCAAGTCGTCCTTACAGGCCGTCGGGTTTAACACCGCTTGCTCTGTATCTTTCAAGGTCAACAGGCCCGTCAGAACGCCGCTGTCATCTGTGACCAATAGCTTTTCAATGCGGCGCGACTTCATCAGCGAAATCGCCTCATCACGGTCCGCAGGTTCGCGCAGCACGGCAAGGTCTTCGAGCGTCATCATCGTTGAGATCGGCTGATCATCAGACGTCGCAAACCGCATGTCGCGGTTGGTGACAATGCCCATCACGCGGCCTTTGTCATCGACCACGGGGAAACCAGTAAAATTATAGCGTTCAATCAGTGCCTTGGCGTCCGCCAATGTCTGATCCGCGCGCAGGGTGACAGGGTTATAAACGATCCCGCTTTCGAAACGCTTTACGCGGCGCACTTCGCGGGCTTGTTCTTCAACGTTGAGGTTCTTGTGAATAACCCCCATGCCGCCCGCTTGCGCCATTGCAATCGCCATTCGGCTTTCGGTGACAGTGTCCATCGCAGAGGACAATAGCGGGATGTTCAGATTGATCGACTGCGTGACGCGCGTGCGCGTGTCAGCGGTGCTCGGAAGGACAGAACTTGCCCCCGGAACCAGCAATACATCATCAAACGTGAGGGCCTCGCGAATTTCCATCAATCTCTCCTAAAGCATGGCCAAATAATTGGCCCTGTTAGGCATGGTCCTTTCGCACGGAAATCGTTTGGGGGAAAGGGACAACTGACGTTTCTGCGCTTGAATGCGCCGTACAATGTAGCCAATCCCAACGCATGGCACATGGATATGACGGCAGCAGTCCAGATTTATCCTTCGTCGGTATCGCAAACTTTGGTAAACGGCCCTTCGTGGCCGATTGGTCAAAATAGATGCAAACGTGGCCGGTCTTGGTGCACCCGTTGATGCGGGCAGCAATATCGTTCCGGTGCGCGGTGCGCGCCGGGAACTGGCACCCCGGTCTCATGGTGGGTCCCTCGAGGACACGGCGCGTGAACATGACTCATGACGTTCCTGAACAATAAGACGGCGTGAAGTGGCTGCAAGTTGCATCAACACTGGGTAAGATACTCAAAACAATGCAGGACCAACGTTCATGAGCACCGATCCCCTCGTCGTCTTTACCCCGTCTGGCAAGCGTGGTCATTTTCCGACCGGAACGCCGATCCTGACAGCCGCGCGGCAGTTGGGCGTCGATCTGGATTCGGTCTGTGGCGGGCGTGGCATTTGTTCCAAATGCCAGATTACGCCAAGCTATGGCGAGTTTTCCAAACATGGCGTCACGGCCAAAGACGGTGCGTTGTCGGAATGGAATTCGGTTGAGCAACGCTACAAAGACAAACGCGGGCTGGTTGATGGCCGCCGTCTGGGATGCCAAGCCACGGTGCAAGGCGACATCGTAATTGACGTGCCGCCAGAAAGCCAAGTCCCCCGCCAAGTGGTACGCAAAGCCGCCAGCGCGCGCGCAATGGTCATGGACCCCGCCGTGCGCTCTTATTACGTCGAAGTGGCCGAACCTGATATGCACACACCCACCGGTGATCTGGAACGCCTTGGCACGGCATTGAAAGAACAGTGGGACATCGACGAAATAACCGCAGGCATGTCTGTGCTGCGCAAGCTGCAACCAGCCCTGCGCAAAGGCAAATGGACCTGCACGGTTGTGCTGCACAAGGGCCACCAAGACACGGTGCACCGTGTCCTCGACATCTATCCCGGCTTTGATGAAACCCGCCTCTACGGGCTCGCGATTGACCTTGGGTCTACGACCATCGCGGCCCACCTGACGGACCTGCGCAATGGCGCGGTTGTTGCGTCCAGCGGCATTATGAACCCACAAATCCGTTTCGGCGAAGACCTGATGAGCCGTGTGTCCTACGTGATGATGAACCCCGGCGGTGACTTGGAAATGACCAACGCCGTGCGCACGGCCCTGAACGCTTTGACGGATACCCTGTCTGCCGAGGCTGAAATCCAGCCGAGTCAGATCATGGAAGCTGTGTTCGTCTGTAACCCCGTTATGCATCACCTTCTTTTGGGGATCGATCCGGTTGAACTTGGCCAAGCGCCGTTTGCGCTGGCCACCTCAAAATCCCTATCGCTGCATGTGGCCGACCTTGACCTCACCAGCATGAACCCCGCGGCGCGGGTCTTTATTCTGCCCTGTATCGCAGGGCATGTCGGCGCGGATGCCGCCGCCGTCGCATTGTCCGAAGCCCCTTACGAGCAAGACGAGCTTACGCTGGTCGTTGACGTAGGCACCAACGCTGAAATCCTGCTGGGCAATAAAACCCAAACGCTTGCCTGTTCATCCCCAACGGGACCTGCCTTTGAGGGCGCGCAAATCTCCAGCGGTCAACGTGCTGCGCCGGGTGCGATCGAACGCATTGAAATTGATCCGACAACCAAAGAACCCCGTTTTCAGGTGATCGGGTCTGATACGTGGTCCAATGAAGACGGCTTTGACGCTGCAATCGCGACCACTGGCGTGACTGGCATCTGCGGGTCCGGCATCATCGAAGCCGTTGCAGAGATGCGCATGGCAGGGTTACTTGATTCCAAAGGGCTGATTGGCGGACCTGATCAAACCGGAACCCCCCGCTGCATCCCAGATGGCCGCACGCATTCTTATGTCATCCATGACGGCACCGCCGACGGCGGCCCCCTGATCACTGTCACCCAAGGCGACATTCGCGCCATCCAACTGGCCAAATCCGCGCTTTACGCGGGCGCGCGTTTGTTGATGGATGAAATGGGCACCGACACCGTTGAACGCGTGGTTCTAGCGGGTGCATTTGGCGCACATATCTCGCCCAAGCACGCGATGGTTCTGGGTATGATCCCTGATGTGCCGCTCGATAAAGTCACCTCTGCTGGTAACGCCGCTGGCACGGGCGCCCGCATGGCCCTTTGTTCCGTGCAGGCCCGCGCGTCCATCGAACAGACAGTGCGCGAAATCACCAAGGTCGAAACTGCAATCGAACCAAAGTTCCAAGAACACTTCGTCAATGCCAACGCGATCCCCCATGCAACGGACAGGTTCACGATTCTGCGCTCGAACACACCGCTGCCGGACGTGCTGTTCAACACGCAAGGCAGTGGCGAGGACGGTGGTCGGCGTAGACGTCGTCGCGTGTAATACGTTAAAATTCTGGTGGCATTTGAATTGACGCCACCAGCGCAGCACACTATCCAAACCAGCGTCGC
>JAHBAO020000174.1 GCA_018500065.2 Octadecabacter sp.
CGATCACTACGGCAAGGAACTCTTCCATGCGTGTGAAGGGCGAATGCATTTGAAAGCTGGAGTCATGTTCGAGCTGCAATAGGGCGACATGGTAAGGGTGGCCGCCATGTTTGATCCGGAATGTGGAAATAATCCGGTCGAGCGCGATAAATGGCATCAACAGCAAACGGCGGGTATACAGGGCGGTTTCGGCCACCAATGGCAATTCGCGGTGACGTTTGAACTTGCGGTAGTCGCCGTTGCGGAACATCACGAACCAATGGTAAAGCGCGCCGTAAAATACATGGTGGCGCATATCGCCCCAATGGGCCGGCGCCTCAGGCACGTCGAGTTCGGATTTAGCCAAAGCGTCGCGCATATCTTGAACGGACGTATCCATCAGCTTGGAGTGGCCATTGGCACCGCCACGCTCATACGTCACCCAAAACGGGCGCATATAGCCTTCTTCATAGACATGAACGGTGAGGCCCATTTCCTTGGCGGCAACGACTGCGTCTGCATGGATCGGGCGGGTGTCGCCGTATAAAACGATGTCAGTGATGGATTTTTCAGCGACGATCTCGCGAAACGATTCAACCCATTCATCAGGTCCACCACGGTAAGGGATGTAGCCCTTGGTCCCGAACCAAAACGCGCGGTCACCAGCATTAAAGCCCACGCGCCAAACATCCGCCCCCGCCGCACGGAGCATTTTGCCCAAACGGTGGAAGAACGGCCCATGCGGACCCTGTAAAAACAGAAAAGATCTGGTCGTATGCGCGCTCACGTTGGTCCCATCTTTATTCGGTGCGGGTTTCGGATACGTTAATTAAGCAATTTGGCCGAAATGTGGCATGCGCCGCACCGTTAACCACCTAGCCACCTTGCCCCGCTGCGATCAAGGGGCTAGGCCAAGGGGCAGACGGGGAAATATGAGGGGGAAACGCCATGTTCACAGGTATCATCACAGATGTGGGTGAGGTTTTGGAACTTGAAAATCGCGGTGATCTGCGTGTCCGCATTGGCACGAATTACGACATTTCCGGAATTGAGATCGGGGCGTCCATTGCCTCGGACGGTGTATGTTTGACGGTGGTGGCAAAGGGCGGGGGCGCTCAGGGTCAAGACCCTCGCGGCTGGTACGACGTTGATATTTCAGCCGAAACCGTTAGCAAAACCGCGCTGGGCGCTTGGGCTGTTGGCAAGCGTGTTAACCTAGAACGCGCGTTGAAGGTCGGGGATGAACTTGGCGGGCATATCGTGTCCGGCCATGTGGATGGCGTTGCGACGATTGTGGAGATGGTTGATGAAGGCGACAGCACGCGCGTCACGCTGCAAGCACCTGATGATTTGGGGCGGTTTATTGCGCCAAAAGGTTCCGTAGCGCTCAATGGGACCTCGCTGACGGTCAACGAAGTTGATGGCGCATGCTTTGGCATCAATTTCATCCCACACACCAAATCGGTGACCACGTGGGGGGATGCAAAGATTGGCGATCCTGTGAACCTCGAAGTCGACACAATGGCCCGTTACGTCGCGCGCTTGCAGCACTACGGCTAATGGCAGGGATTGGGCACAACTCGGGCCTTGTGGACGAGCCCGGCAAAAGCTGGCGCACCCACGTTTGGGCCAAGGCCCGCCAGCAGTTGATGCCGACCCTCCCGATTGAGGTTGTGCGCCGCCGTGTTGCGCGCGCCAAAGAACTTGGGCTGTCATATAAGACCTATGCTGGCCTGCGTGCCGCATCTGGTGACGATTTGATCGGCTTCATGTTCTCCAACAATGCGCTTGATGTGCTGCGCTGCACAGACAAAGTAACTGCCGACAAAACCGCCAAAATCGCAACGTTGAAAGACACGCGCACAATCGGCCTTGCGCAAGCACCAACGACGCCCAACCAACTCAGCCCACCCCTTCAAACCGCGCACACGGCCCCTAAACCGCTGGCCCCTTGGGTGAAAAAACGCGAACACCTGCGCAATATTTTTGCCCAAACTGGACGCCCATCTAGCCGCTTCGTTCTCATCTGCGACACCGCGATGGAGCGCGAATGGGCACAGGCAGGCCGCATGGCGGGCGCACTTCCAACAAAGTCATTTTTTGAGGTAAGCCAATGACACAGCAAACCGAACCCGAAGTCGTTACCTCGCTTGAGGATGATGAAGGCACACGCATCGTTGATATTTTGCGCCACCCCGAGGGCCATTTCACCTACGCCGAATACCACCGCGCGCAAAGCGAGGAAGATGACTGGCAGCTGGTCGAAGACGAAGCCGCCAAAACCTTCAAGACGGAATTCGCCGCCTACACCGCCGCCACACGCAACGTTGAATGGTTAATGGACTAACTTTCGCTTCTTTTGTTCTTAAATACCTGCCCCGCAGGGTCCGCAGCTTGCACAGTGAGCCCACGTCTGCGGCGACAGCGCCCCTTTCCAAATCTGCCCTCAAGGGCTATCTCGGCCCTAAGCTGCCTAGAGGATGCCAATGAACCAATCGTTTGAAAAACCCGGCCCTGTTGAGACTGACTGGAAAAATGTGATTTCCAGCATCGAAGACATCATTGATGATGCTCGCAACGGCCGCATGTTTGTGCTCGTGGACCACGAGGACCGCGAGAACGAGGGTGACTTGGTGATCCCCGCGCAAATGGCGACGCCGGATGCGATTAACTTTATGGCCACACACGGGCGCGGGTTGATCTGTTTGACGCTGCCAGCTGAACGCCTTGACGCGCTTGGCTTGCAATTGATGTCGACCCATAACTCCAGTCGCCACGAGACCGCGTTCACCGTGTCAATTGAGGCCCGCGAGGGGGTCACAACAGGTATTTCCGCGGCAGACCGTGCCAAGACTGTGGCTGTGGCGATTGACCCGACCAAGGGCGCACAGGACATCGCGACACCGGGCCATGTGTTCCCGCTGCGTGCGCGGGCTGGCGGGGTTCTTGTTCGTGCTGGCCATACCGAAGCTGCTGTTGATATTTCGCGCCTTGCAGGTTTGAACCCGTCCGGCGTGATCTGTGAAATCATGAAAGACGATGGCGAAATGGCGCGTTTGCCGGATCTGGTGGCGTTTGCGCAATTGCACGGGCTGAAAATCGGCACGATCTCTGATCTTATCGCCTACCGCCGCCGCCACGACAACCTTGTGCGGGTGCGCACCGAAGAAACCATCACATCCGAATTCGGCGGTGAATGGCAGATGAAGATTTACGCCGATGAAACCCACGGCGACGAGCACATCGTGCTGACCAAGGGTGACATCACCGGTGACGCACCTGTTTTGGTGCGGATGCACGCGATGGACGCGATGCTGGATGTCGTTGGCATCGGCCCTAAGGGGCGTGCTGGTGAATTTGGCGAGGCGATGAAGCGCGTCGAAGAAGAGGGACGCGGCGTTGTTGTTCTGCTGCGTGATACGTCGATGAAAATGGAAGCGCATGATGATGTTTCCCCAAATACCTTGCGCCAATACGGGCTTGGGGCGCAGATTTTGTCATCCTTGGGCTTGGGGCAAATCGAACTGCTGACCAATTCCCCAAAGCCAAAAATCGTCGGCCTTGAGGCGTATGGTCTTGAGATTGTCGGCACCCGCAAGATTTCAGATTTAGGATAACTCAAATGGCTGGATCATCCCATCATATCCTCGACCGTCCAACGTTTGACGACCCTGTCAAAGTGCTGATTGTCGCGTCGCCTTATTACAAAGAGATCAGCGACAACCAGATCGCGGGCGCGATTGCCGAACTCGAAGCAGCGGGCGCGACTTTGGATGTGGTGCATGTTCCCGGTGCGTTGGAAATCCCGACCGCCATCGGCATCGCCGAACGCATGAGCAATTTTGACGGTTATGTCGCGCTGGGCTGTGTCATTCGCGGCGAGACCACACATTATGAAACAGTCTGCAACGACAGTTCCCGCGCCATTCAACTGCTCGGCCTTCAGGGACTGTGTATTGGCAATGGTATTTTGACCGTAGAAAACCAAAAGCAGGCCGAAGTGCGCGCTGATCCGAAAGATCAAAACAAAGGGGGCGGCGCGGCTGCTGCGGCCTTGCACTTGATTGCACTCAGCCGTAAGTGGGGCCGCTCAGCCACAGGCGTTGGATTCACCAACGATATCCTGATGGCCGGCAATACGGATGGCAACACCACAACATGACCGACGCAAATTCAAACCTGTCTGGCAATCAACGACGCAAAATGAAATC
>JAHBAO020000215.1 GCA_018500065.2 Octadecabacter sp.
GACCATGATGACCATGATGACCATGATGACCATGATCACGGTGAGGTCGGCGATGTCGACCCCCATGCTTGGATTGATCCACAAGTCGCCATCGCTTGGGTTGATGATATTGCTGCTGCGCTGTCGCACGCTGATCCAGACAACAGCGCCGCCTATGCTGCCAACGCAGCAACAACCATCGCCAACCTAACGACATTGGATGATGACATCGCGACGCAACTGGCGGGCCTTTCGCAACGCACCCTTGTCGTGCCGCACGACGCCTATCAGTATTTTAGCAACCGCTATGGGCTTCCCGCCAGCGGTTCCATCAGCCTTAGTGACGCGACCACCCCCGGCCCGGATCGCATCACGGCCCTTCAGGATTTGATCCGTGAAAACGACATCACCTGTGTGCTCAGCGATCCGCAATCGCGCACCGAATGGGTCGATCTTGTTCGCGAAGGCACCGACGCCAATAGCGCCCTCGCTGACCCGCTTGGCACCGCCTATGCACAAGGGCCGGACCACTACGCTGCGACCTTACACGGATTGGCCAATGCCTACGCCGCGTGCCTTGCTGACTAAAGCGATTCACCAAAACGATGCAGGCGGTGCATGCTGCTACTGCCTGCTTTTTCGGCCTGCGCAAGGCTCATCGGGTTCAGATCCGCAATCCACGTATTGCCCACTTCGGTGTAGCCCGCAGGATTTTTCTCACGCAACTCAATCGAGATAGGTGCCCCGCATCACACAGGCCCCTTCTACCGCATTGCCTTTGTTTTATAAATATCTCAGGGGGATGGCGCTTGCGCCAGGGGGACTGGTCCCCCTTCTTTCTTGCGCACCGCAGGTGCGCCCCCCCCGCTCGCCGCAGGCGTTTTAGAAATCGGTTGGCGCGCCGCCCTCAGATTTGCGTCGCGCAACAAAATCCTCCAACTCACTGCGAATACCCGCATCCATCGGCGGTTCTTCAAAGGTATTGATGATCTCTTTGAATATCCGGTGCGCGCGTTCGGCGGTCCACTCCGCCCCCGCCAGTTCCCAAGCTTCAAAATTGCGCCAATCTGATGCAAACGGCGAATAAAACGCCTTCTCGTAGCGGTCCTGCGTGTGCTGGATGCCAAAGAAATGCCCGTTTGGACCAACCTCTTTGATCGCATCAATCGCAATGTCTTCCGGTGCGGTCGCGGTTATGGTCGGTTCCATATAGCGCTGGATCATCTGCAATACTTCGCAGTCCATCACGAATTTCTCTGGTGACGCGATAAGCCCGCCTTCAAGCCAACCCGCTGCGTGGTAAACCATATTGGTCCCCGACTGCACCGATGCCCAAAGCGCGTTGGTGGTCTCCCACATCGCTTGGCCGTCCGGAACATTGGCCGCACAAGACCCGCTTGATCGCAGCGGCAGCCCGTAAAACCGCGCCATCTGCCCCGTCATCTGCGTGGCGCGCATGTATTCGGGCGTCCCAAACGCAGGCGCACCCGATTTCATATCAACATTCGATGTAAACGTCCCAAGAACGCAGGGCGTGCCTGGGCGCACATATTGGAACAACGCAATTGCCGACAGCGCCTCGGCCACGGACAGTGCAACCGCGCCCGACATCGTCACCGGCGCCATTGCGCCCGCCAGCGTAAACGGTGTGACAACCACGGCCTGCCCGCGCCGCACGCAGCGCAAACAGCCATCAATCATTGGCACGTCATGCTTAAGTGGCGAGGTCGAGTTAATGTTGGTGTACATCTTGGGTGACGCTGCAAATTCTTCGTCTGTCCAACCACCGGAAATCTGCACCATGTCCATCACGTCTTCGACCCGTTCCTTCCCCAAGGAATAGGCGTGCGCGGCCTTGTCGCTGATCGTGAGTTTGTCAAACACCACATCAAGGTGGCGCACAGAGGCATGCACATCCACAGGTTCAACCGGATAGCCGCCGGCAAAGTGAATACAGTTGAAATGCTGGGTCAGGCGCAACAAGTCTGCGCATTGCTTGCGGTTGCCACTGACTTTTTTACCGATCTCAAGGTCAAAATAGTTGGGCGGCGAAGACACGTTGCCGAACAAGATATGCCCGCCGCCAACCGTGATCTTACGATCCGGATTGCGCGGGGTAATGTCAAACTGCTCGGGTGCGTTGCCGACCATCTCCATGACCCAGTCACGGCCCATTTTCACGTTGGTGCCGTCAACGGTGCAGCCCGCTTGCTTGAACAGTTCAATCGCTTCTTCGTTCAAAAATTCGATGCCGATTTCTTCCAGAATACGCATCGCGCCATCATGAATCGCCTGAACGCCATCCCCGTCAAGCGGTTCGGTTGGGCGGTCGGTGTTTACAGGAACACGCCACGGCATTTGGTTGATGTCCGAGGTCTGGCGTTTCGCAGTATTGGACGCGCGTCCACCAGAACGGCGACGACGGGGTTTGGAAGCATCAGACATCTAAATTTCCCTTGTTGATCCCCTCCAGCCTGACACGCGTGTCCGCCCGCGCCTTGCCTTTTGCGACACATATTGTCGCGAACCAAACCTCAAGCCGTGCTAGAGTCCCAACCACTCGGGAAGCTCAGCGATTGAGTTCAGGACAACATCCGCAAGCGGCGCAAGCTCCGCGCGGCCTGCGACACCTGTTAAAACCGCGACAGCTGCCATCCCCGCCGTGCGCCCTGCGCGTAGGTCGTGGGTGCTGTCACCAACCATCGCGCAGGCGCGCGCATCAAGGCCGGTCGCCTCACAAAATCCGTGCAATTGCCCCGCCGCGGGCTTGCCACCGTATCCGGAATCTGACCCAACGATGAAGTCAAACAAGGCTTCGGTATTTGCCGCAGCCAGATGCGCGCGCGCGGGTGCTTCGCCGTCATTGGTAGCCACACCCAGCTTTAATCCCGCATCCCGAAGGGTCGTCAGAAACGGCACCAACGGCGTCGTTTCGACCTGCGGCGCGACGATTGCGGCCGCGTTAAACCGCGTGATCAGCGCCTCGGGAGATGTTTCCGGAACAAAGGGCAGTGCAGCTTGGGCGATTTCGCTCACCGTGCTCGCGATCACAAGGCTTCCGGCGCGAAACAGCCCTGCATCAAGGTCATACCCAAGCGCATCGGCCAGTTCCCCAAGGCGGGCCGGGTCACCCTTGGTTTCCGCCACGAACACATCGCGCGCCCACGCACCCCACGTCGCGTTGAAATCAAATAAAGTGCCGTCTTTGTCGAAGACCACGCCTTTGATGTGAGAATTGCTCATGTCCAATGCACCGCTTGCGCGCCCGGCAATGCATAACGCGCCATTAGGGGTTCTTCATACTTTAGGGCGATCACATCGCAAAATGCGACCACCCAGGCATCATCCATCGTCAGGAATTCCAACACCGACCCGAGGAAAGCGGGGTTTTCCGCCTGTGCCCGGATATCGTCCGCTTCAGCCCCCGATGAGCCAAGAAATAAAGGCAAAAGCTCGTCGTTGCCAGCCAGCCAAGCAAGGGCGGAAATGGCGATATGTTCGGCACGTTCAGGAGTCATTGAGGATAATTACCAATGCGGAAAGAGTTTCTTAACCATTAAGGGGGCAATCTATTCAGAACGAGGCTGAGGTAAAGCTCGGAAGGAAACAAGAATGGCTGGTGAAATTCTTATCGTTGATGCAGTGGCGACCAATCGAATCGTGCTGAAGGTGAAACTTCTGGGTGCCCAATATCGCGTTCGCCTTTGCGAAACTCTGGCCGAAGCGAAGGCTGAAATCGACGCCTCCCTGCCCGATCTCATCCTGCTGGGCACCGCCATCGGAAGGAAATCCGTCCACGCGTTTTGCACCGCGTTAAAGGCCGACGAAAACGCAAACCTGATCCCGATCATTGCCACTGGTGGCTTTGCATCCCCGCGGGACCGCGTTGCAGCCCTCGAAGCGGGCGCCGATGACGTTCTATCCAAACCGTTCGACGACCACATTCTACAAGCCCGCATCCGAAGCTTGTTGCGCAGCCGGGATGCCCGCCAGGAATTGCGCATGCGCGAAGGAACCCGTACGGCACTTGGTTTCGCAGAAGCCTGCAGCGAATTTACTGCGCCAACACAACTGGTCGTCGCGTCTTTGGACGACACCGTTGCGCCGGACCTTAGAGACCTGTCAAAGACTTTGCAGAACGTACAAGTCACTGCGTCTGAAACAGAAAGCATTGTGCGTGGGACAGTCCCGCAAAACTCCATTGATCTTTTCTTACTTGATTTTCGAGCAGGGCTTTCGGACGACAAAGCACTGTTTCGGATCTTGTCCGAACTTCGCAGCCGTTCCGCGACACGACACTCTGCGATCATGGCACTGCTGCCCGCAGATGCGGGCCACGCCGCAGCAATGGCGTTGGACCTCGGGGCCAATGACATCGTTTGCTTGACCGTCGATGCCGATGAAATCAGGCACCGCTGCGCCGTTCTGATCCAAGCCAAACTTGAAGCCGACGCCCTGCGCCGCACCGTTGAATCCGGCCTTGAAGCCGCCATCACCGACCCGCTCACAGGGCTGTTCAATCGCCGCTATGCTATGCCGCATTTGTCACGGCTGTCCGCTGAAAGCCGCAAAAACGGGCGGCAATTTGCGATCATGGCGCTCGACCTCGACCATTTCAAATCGGTGAATGACACCTACGGTCACGCGGCGGGCGACGAGGTGTTACGCCAAACAGCGCAGCGTTTGCAGGGCAACTTGCGCGCTGTTGATCTGCTTGCGCGGATCGGCGGTGAGGAATTCCTCGTCGCGATCCCGAACAGTGATGTTGTGCATGCCCGCAAAGCCGCAGAACGCCTGTGCAGATTGATCGGTGGATCACCATTTTTCGTCGGGCCCGACCGCCAAGAAGTGCGCCTGACAATGTCCGTCGGCGTCTACCTGAGCGATGGGAAAGACAGCGGTGAAGTGGTGGAAAACCTTGGGGAATTGGTAAACGCCGCAGATGTCGCGCTTTATGCGGCCAAGACCGGTGGGCGCAACAAGGTCAGCCTGTCCGCCGCTTAATCGCTTTGTCTGCGGGCCGCTGGCCCACGACGCGCTTGGGCTTCCAAACGGTCGGCAAATGCGGCACGCTCTTCAGGCCCCATGTCTTCAATCTGCGCAGTCACCGCTTCCAAAACGGCGCTTTGCCCTGATTGCAGCCGCGCACGTTGGCGCGACAACGCCTCACGAAAGGCCGCCTCGTCAAAGACATCGGCCCGCAACGTCGCCAACAAAACCTGCATATCTTCGCGAATTGCTGAGCGATCCCTGCGCTGAAACGCGCCGCTTTCACGCAATGCATCGCGTACAGCATCGCGGCGTTCACCGTCCATCGCGCGGGTCAGCGGGCCAACCGTCAGGTCAATGCGCTGTGGTCCCCCCGGTCCGCCACCGTTGAAAACCGCGCCCGCGACAACGCCGACCACCAGCAAGTTCAAAGCAAGTGACGCGATAAGAAGACCGCGCTGCAATCGCCCTTTTTTCTTTTGCTTTTCGGCCATCCTCAGCCCTCCAACCCAGCGAACATATCGCTTTCTAACAGAGGGACTTCAATCGTCGCCCCCCAAATACCAGCCGACAAATCCGTCAACGCCGCAGGTGGCGACACACCGATCCAAAGCCCCGCGACAGTCGCAGCCGCCAAACCGCTGAAGGACGGCCAGCCACCGATGGCCTCCAGGATCAACGCCCCAAACCCTTGTTTGGGGCGGCTTGCGACAGGGGCGGCCTCTGCCAATACAGAATCTGCATCCATCATGATCCGGTCCAACGCCGCCTCTGACGGCATTATGTCTGGCGTTCTGGCCTGCGCGAACGCGGCCTCTAGCATTTTGTCATCGGTTGTCATCTTCGTACCCCAATTCTTCTTTGCGCCCTGACAGTTTCGCGATCAAGGCACGCTTGCCCCGCGCAATCAGACTTTCAACGGTGCGCACGTTGGTGTCCATAATGGTGGCAATCTCAGGATTGCCGAGCTCTTCTAGGTGGCGCAGTGCAACGGCCTGTGCTTGTCGGTCTGGCAAATCAGCCAATGCGCTGTGCAAGGCCTGCGTTCGCGCGGTGTCTTGCATATTATCTGCGGCCGACTGCGCGCCGTCTGCGGGTTCTTCAATCGCATCTAACGCGACACCGCGACCCGATTTTCGCAACCGATCCGTACAAAGATTTGCCACGACACGATAAAGCCATGTTGTAACCTGTGCGCGATCAGCGTCCCAATCCGGCGCAATCTTCCACAGCCGCATCATCGCGTCTTGCGTGACATCCTCGGCCTCGGTGCGATTCCCAAGCATGCGATACGCCTGCCCCATCACACGCGGCGTTAACCGCTGCGTAAGCGTCAGTGCGGCACCGCGATCACCGCCCGCAAACGCCGCAAGCAAATCCGCATCGCTTTGAACTGGAGCCATCTTGGTCATCCGTTAATCAGCTACCCACATCATCCACGTCCCGCAAGTGTGCGGCGCGAGGGGGCAGCCCCCCCCGCACCGCGCAGTTCTTAGTTGTCGCCGCGACGACCGCCGTGGCCACGATCACCCCGTTCCTGCATGCGGGTTTGCGCTTCTGCAAACTCTTGCGCACTTAGCGAACCGTTATCATCCGCGTCAAAACGGTTGAACATGCGGTCTGGTCCACGGTTGCCGCGGCCCTCGGCATGCGCCTCTGCCATCGCCGTCATTTCGTCAGCTTGCAACAACCCGTCGCCATTGGTGTCAGCTTTTTCGATCCGATCCTCGATACGGCGCGCCATGCGATCCTGACGGTCACCATCAGCGCGGGCCACCATTTCTTCGGCAGACAATGCGCCGTCACCATTCGTATCCGCCTCAGCGAAACGGGCGGCTGCGCGGGCCTGCATCGCGCCTTGGATTTCGGGCGCAGTGACTTCGCCATCGCTGTTCAGGTCAAGGTCTTCGAATGCTGGCATTTCCATTCGCGGGCCCTGGCCTTCGCGTGCTTGGGCGGATGCCGCCAATGTGATGCCTGCTGCGATTGCGGCCACAAGGAAAGTCGTTTTCATTTTTTAGTCCTCTTCAGGGGGTGTTGTGACGTCCCATTCAGGCCGTCGATGCAAGTAAAACGGGCAGCGCAGACCTTTCCGTCGCAGAAAATCAAAAAAGTTTTGCCCGCTTAAAGGGCGCGACACTTTCTCACCTATGAATCTTGAGGGTTGGGCGGCACAACAGGCGGATCAAAGTTGAGGATCCTATGACCGATCAGTCCACAAACGCCGCCGACACCGCTGTTGAGCGTGAAACAAAGCCCGCAATCTTGCGCGGATTGCGCCGTCGCTGCCCAAACTGCGGCGAAGGCGCGTTGTTTGAGGGCTACCTCAAAGTTACGGACAGCTGCCCGATTTGCCACGAAGAATTCCACCACCACCGCGCCGATGACGGCCCGGCCTACCTCACGATCTTAATCGTTGGGCACGTTCTTGCCGTGCTGATGCACTTTGCATGGTCGCAGTTCCGCCCCGATCCGCTTATCTTTGCAACCGTGTTGACGATTGTATGCGTCGGGCTTTCACTTTACCTATTACCAAGGCTGAAAGGCATGATCGTTGGCATTCAATGGGCGCGGCGCATGCATGGTTTCGGGGGCAAATCCTGACCCCCATACGCAGGGCGCATGGATGACTGACCCAATCGACAAAACTGCGATACGCGATGCCGCGACGGTCATCGTTGTGCGCAATCGCCTGACCAAGCCAAGCATTCTGATGGGGCAACGCGGTGCGTCCGCGGCGTTCATGCCCAACAAATACGTCTTTCCCGGCGGCGCGGTTGATGCAGGCGACGGCGACATTGCCCTTGGCGCTGACCTTCCTGCGCTGGACGCAGAACGATTGGCACAAGACAGCACGCGCGCGGCCCCCGCCCTTGCGACCGCTGCGATCCGTGAACTTTGGGAAGAAACCGGCCAGATCCTTGGCACGCCATCCGTCTGGGACAATGCCCCCGCAGGTTGGCGCGGCTTTGCGCAGCGTGGCCAGCGCCCCAATGCATCCCCGTTAAGTTTCATGTTTCGCGCCGTCACCCCGCAGGGGCGCCCGCGCCGCTTTGATGCGCGGTTCTTTATGGTCGATGCAGACCATCTGGTCACCGACCCTGATGACTTTAGCGATGCCGAAGACGAACTCAGCCATTTGCACTGGGTGCCCCTACAAGACGCCCGCGCCCTAGATCTGCCCTTCATCACCGAGGTCGTCTTGGCCGAACTTGCCGCGAACCTGCGCCTAGACGGACCGCCCCCGTCGGTGCCGTTTTTTCGAAATGACGACGAAGCGCATTTGGTCACACGCCTTGGTGGACGCAGCCCGCTAGGTCACTAAGATCAACCCGATCACGGACAGAAATAACAATCCACCGCCCTGCAGCTCTCGGCGGCTAACCTTCTCGCGGAAAATGAACACCGTGAACGCCAGTGAAAACAGCAGTTCCACCTGCCCCAGCGCCGCAACATAGGCCACGGTCTGCAAAGTGAACGCCACAAACCAGCAGGTTGAGCCAATCATGCTGGTGAGCCCAACCAGCCCCGCAACCCGCCACGCGGACAACACGCGCGTGATCTCTCCGCGTTCACGCCAGCGCAACCAAATCGCCATCGCGATGGTTTGCGCCGTTGTCACACAGGCCAACGTCACGGTGGCCCGCAAAAACACATCGCCGGTTTCCAACGACAAAGACGCCCCGCGATACCCCACACCCGACATGGCAAACAACACACCCGACAACAGCCCAAGCCCCGCCGCGCGGTTAAAAATGCGCCTGCGCCACGGCAGTGCCGAAACATTCGGAGGGTCAGACAATAACAACACGCCCGCCAACCCAATCAGGATTGCACCAAGGCCAA
>JAHBAO020000406.1 GCA_018500065.2 Octadecabacter sp.
GCAATTCAATCCGCACCGTGCGCGCCGCTGGCCCCTCACCAATCACCAGATCCAGCTCAAAATCTTCAAGCGCAGGATACAGCACTTCTTCAACAGCCGGATTGAGACGGTGAATTTCGTCGATAAACAACACATCGCGCGCATCAAGGTTCGTCAGGATCGCCGCCAAGTCCCCCGCCTTGGCCAATACAGGGCCAGACGTCATACGAAACCCGACACCCAGTTCGCGCGCCATAATCTGCGCCAACGTGGTCTTTCCCAAGCCAGGGGGCCCATGAAACAATGTGTGATCCATCGCCTCGCCACGTCGCCGCGCACTCTCGATAAACACCTTCAGGTTCGCCCGCGCTTCGGCTTGGCCAATAAACTCCTCCAACGCCTGTGGTCGCAAAGCACGATCATTGTCTTCAGACTGGCGCTGAGGCTGCAAGGATGGGTCAGGTTCGGTCATGTGTTCAATCCATACTCAATGGTGTGCAATCGGTCCATCCAAGTCCGCTCTAGGGCAATCACGTCGTCAGGCGACATATCAGGCGAAACCCGTTCGAGTATGGAAAACCGGAAATTTACAGTATTACGCAGTCTTAGTTGTGCAGTGACGCCAACATCGTTCGCCACATGGGTCCGCCAACGCCCCAATAGATTTGTCGTTCCATACGCACTTCCCACATACCGTGCACCGTCACTTTCATCGACGATCAGGTAAATACCCCGCCAGTCACTCAGTCTTGTGGCCCACGACAGGGGCAGCGCGCGGATTTCGGGACCACTGACCAAGAAATGTCGCCAATTAGGTGGCGCAGGCGACAGTACACTCGCCTGCGACAACGCAACAACCTGCGCATCTAGGTTTTCGGCAAGCCGCGCATAGGCAGGCGTTAAACGCGGTTGGATTTGCAAGCGCCCAAAGTACTCCCCCATCAACTCGGTCGGTTCTAAATCAAACCACGGCCAATTTCGGCCATTGGGGGTGCGAAATTCTTGATAGGCTCCAAAATCTTCCATGAGGCGGCGCACTTGGGGTAGTGCCGCGATTTCGGCCATAGGGCGGTCTACGACACCCAAGTTACGATGTATTCCGGTAAACGCGAGGGTGCCGCTTTCAACCCTTACGAAACTGGCAACATAGGCACGCCCACGCATCGTTGCGGTCGCTTGCGGGCTATGGCTACTCTGAAACAGAGTGAAGAAATCGGGTTCCGCTTCAACAAGAAACGGCAACAGACGCGCAAGTTTGGCCTCACGTGGCGTGTGCAACAAGATCACTGTGTCTCGTGGCTCGACTCCCGCATCAGACAGTATGTCGTTCAAGCGAAGCATTACCCCTTCGGCGCCAGCAATTTCAACGCCGCGCGGATCAACCCGGCCGCATCCGCGCCCTCGTTTTCGCCCGCCGCCTGTGCCACAGCGCTGGCCGCATCAGACGGCCCATATCCAAGGTTGCCCAGCGCGGATAAGGCATCCGCCTGCGCCGATCCACGCACCTCAGCAGGAGCCGCAATCGGCTCCAACACCGCGTCGGGTTCTGCGTCAGCAGAGATCGTCGTGGTCATCGGCGTAGCACCCGCCATCGCCATCACGCTATGCGCTTTGTCTTTAAGTTCCAAAATGGTCTTCTTGGCCGTCTTCGGCCCCACACCCTTGGCCGTAGCCACCGCAGCCCAGTCACCCAACGCAATTGCGCGGCTCACACCGTCCGCGCCCAGTGCGCCCAAAATCGCCATAGACGCTTTCGCACCAATCCCTTGCACGGACATCAACAAGCGATGCCATTCCTTTTCCACCAAGGTCGTGAACCCGAACAGCTGCAACAAGTCTTCGCGCACCAACAGGTCGGTATACAGCGCAACAGCCTCTCCGACGTTTGGGAGCGTCGCCATCACACGGTCACTTACATAGACAATATAGCCGACACCCTTAACGTCGATCAGCACATGATCAGCTGCGCGGTATTCCAACCGCCCCGCAATCCGCCCGATCATGCGACCACCTTCGAGCGTGCGGACATTGTTTGCAAATGATGTGCATGACAAATCGCAATCGCCAAAGCATCCGCCGCATCCGGCCCCGCCAGCGCCACACCGGGCAATTGCAGCCGCACCATATGGGCAATCTGTTCCTTATCCGCGTGCCCCACACCAACAACCGCCTTCTTTATCGCATTCGGGGCATATTCCCCGACAGCCAGCCCAGCGCGTGCAGGCACCAACATCGCCACCCCACGCGCTTGCCCGAGCTTTAGCGTTGCGGCCCCGTTCGAATTCACAAAAGTCTGCTCCACGGCGGCAGCGTCCGGTGCATGTTGTGCGATCACCACTTCAAGCTGGTCATGTAGCGCCAACAACCGCTGCGCCAAATCCCCCTTGCCCGACTTGCAAACACCATTCGCGACATGGCTTAGCCGCGATCCATTCACGTGAATCACCCCCCAGCCCATGTTCACCAAACCTGGATCAATGCCCAAAACCCGCATGCCCGACCTCTTTTTGTTGTTCGTTAATGTCTTGTTAGCACAAAACGCGAACACCCGCCTAGCCCTTTCGACATTTTCGCCACAGAGGGGTTAACCACCTTCGCTACATTTTGGGTTCAAAAGCGTCATCGCCACCCCTGAAACCGACGTTCCCAAGGGTGAATTAGCGCCTTATTTTTAGGGGCGTTGTCCCTTTTTCTCGACATGCGGAAACCGCATAACACCTATGTTGAAATGACACTGGTTTGCCGCAAAAAGAGATCCTAAGTGCAGCTCAGACGGACGACCAAACTTCAACGGCGCCAGCCCACATCTTCAGGAGACTTCATCATGGCAGCCATCGCTTTTCGCACTGCAAACGCAAAATCCGGTTTTTCCCTTGTTGCCATGATTGGTACACTTGTTTCCTGGAATGACCGTCGCATGACACGCAATTCCCTCAACAAGCTGACCAACCGTGAGCTGGACGACATCGGCCTCGTGCGCGGTGACATCGAAGACATCGCTCAGGGCAACCTTATCCGCTAATCGCGGCACGGTTTTGCGCCAACTCAAAGAGACATGAAAAAGGCCGCGTCCATGAAATTGGACGCGGCCTTTTACTGTTCCTAAGAAAGAATAAATTTTTGGTCGTTCGCGCGCTCTAGCGCTGAAAGAAGAACTGCTTAAGGGAACGACCCAGTTCGACAGTCAAAGGCTCTGGCTGCATCAACACCGCGCCGGCTTTTTCAATCATGGTGCCAGCCCGCAACTGTTCTACCTTTTGCGCATAGTTGCCTTCACCAAGCTGGGCAAACAGCAGCGCCTTGAAAGCGAAAAACAAAACGGCAATCAGCAGCGCGCCTTTTAGCGGAAAATATGGGCGCACCAATCGGGGGCGGGACCGGATCAGACCGTCCTTGCCGACACGATGCACGACACCATTGCGTTTCATGCGCTCATGATTGCGAACAACTTTGTTCAGGCGTTTGTCTAAAGAAGCATCAATGGTCATTTGGCAGCCTACTCAGCTCGGCCCCCACCGAACGCATCTAAAATCCCCCTCAAATACGGCAAAAATGTGGCAAGCCCTTCAATTTAAGCCAAAAACCATAATAATTTCGGGTTTACCCTGCTTCCTTACATAGCGTTAACGTCGACCAGTCACCAATCTGATCATGCTGCGTCAGATTGTATCCATTGCGTGCATAAACACCAATGATCTCATCGGCCTGTTCGTTCAAAAGCCCTGACAGAATCGCGAATCCACCCGGTTTCGCGTTTTTCGCCATATCTGGTGCCAACATGATAAGCGGCCCCTTCAGGATGTTTGCGAAAATCAAATCAAACGGTGCCGCGTCCGCCAATGCGCCATCATCAAACCCAGCCGCCGTGACACAGGCCACCGCACCCGACATGCCATTGGCCGCCATATTCGCCTCGGCCACGTCCACCGCCACAGGGTCAATGTCGCTGGCGATCACCTTTGCATCCGTGGTCCGCGCCGCCGCCATCGCCAGCACAGCCGTCCCGCACCCCACATCGGCCACGTCTTTGAACACTTCGCCATCCGCCAGCAGCCGGTCAAAGGCCCGCAAGCACCCCAGTGTCGTCCCGTGGTGCCCTGTGCCAAACGCCATCGCCGCATCAATCAACAACCCGACACGTCCTTCAGGCAATTCCTCAGCATCATGCGACCCATACACAAAAAACCGCCCCGCTTCGACGGGGGGCAGCTCGCGTTTCACATGGGCAACCCAATCGGTTTCCGGCACCTCGGACACCACAAACGGTTTTGCCCCAAACGTCGCCGCCAGTAGCGCAAGCGAAGCCCCATCGGGCTGCCCTTCAAAGTAACCGCCAACTTCCCAAAGGCCGCTGTCGTCTTCCACTTCAAACACGCCTACACCCGTTGGCGCAGGGTCCATGCCCTCCATCGCATCGCTCATGGCTTGCGCGGCGGGTTTGCCCATCATCGTGGTCAGTGCTGTGAACGTTGTCATTGCTTACTCCGCAGGTTGCGCCCTAAGGCGTGCAAATATCGTTTCATTTCCTTCAACCGGATGGCGCGGAATCATCAACGCCAAGGCCAACGACACAAGCGCCATACCCGCCGCCGCCAAAAACACCAGCTGCGGTGATGTCAGCCACAAATACCCCAAGCCTGCTGGCAAAAACACCGCTGCAATATGGTTAATCGTAAACGCCACCGCCGCTGTGGGCGCGATGTCTTGTGGGTCTGCGATCTTCTGGAAATAGGTTTTCAACGCCAAAGCGAGGCTGAAGAACAAGTGGTTCGCAATATACAACCCCGATGCCAGCGCGACCCCCCAACCAAAGTAATACAAACCCCCATAAAGGAAAAAGATCACCGCCAAGCCGACATATTCAAACACCAGCGCATTGCGCTCGCCCCATACCGACACCGCTTTGCCGACTAGGGGGGCTGACACCATGTTCGCCAGCAGCGTGATCAAAAACAACGAGGTGATTTCATGCACCGCAAACCCGAATTTCTCGACCATCATGAAGCCCGCGAAGACCACGAAAATCTGCCGCCGCGCACCGGACATAAATTGCAGCGCGTAATACAGCCAGTAACGCTTGCGCAGGATAAACTGTTTGCGCTGCGGATTTGGACTTTCGAACTGCGGATAGGCGAACAGGCAAAACACCCCGATCACCGCCGTCAGCCCACCAGATAGCCAATAGACGATCGAATAAGACAGCCCCAAGGCTTCCCACGTCAGCACGATCAACACATAGGCCAAAAATGTCGCCCCTGATCCGGCCGCAATAATCCAGCCCAGCGTCTGCGGCGCGCGCGCCTTGTCGATCCACTGCAATTGCAAGCTCTGGTTCACGGTCTCATAATAGTGAAACCCGATAGAACTCAGCATCGTGATGACCAAAATACCGCCCATAGACGGAAACTGCGCCGTCAATGCCGTGGCAACCCCCAGCAAAACCAGCGACACCAGCCCCAACACCTGCTCGCGAAACAACAGCAACAACAC
>JAHBAO020000337.1 GCA_018500065.2 Octadecabacter sp.
AGATTATGTGCGCGACAGTCGTTCCAACCTTGCCGCGACGATCACGACGCACCACCTGATCATCAACCGCAACCACATCCTCGCCGGAGGGATCAAACCGCACTACTATTGCCTGCCCGTTGCCAAGCGCGAAAAGCACCGCATCGCTTTGGTTCAAGCCGCAATTTCAGGCGACAAGCGCTTCTTTCTTGGCACAGATTCTGCCCCACACACAGACGCCAACAAGCTGCTGCCGTGTGGCTGTGCGGGCTGCTTTACCGCCATTAATACACTGTCCTGCCTCGCGGAAGTCTTTGATGTGGCTGGAAAAATGGACAAGCTGGAAAATTTCACATCCCTCGCGGGCCCGCGCTATTACGGCTTAGAGCCGAACAGCGACACTGTGACGTTGATCAAAGGTGATCCCGTCACCTATCCATCCCACGTCGACACAGCAGACGGCCCCGTCACCGTGTTCAACCCCGGTTTCCCGCTGCACTGGCGTGTAGAATAAGAGAATAGATGCCTCCGGCGGAGGTATTTTAGAACAAAAGAAGAGATAGCTAAGATGATCCCGACGTCCTTTCCTGACAAAGCCGAAATTGCCCGCCTGACCGCACGAATGCTAATCGAAATTGGCGCGATTGATTTCAACTCCGCCGAACCGTTCACCCATTCCAACGGCAAAAAGGCCCCCACCTATGTGGATTGCCGCAAGCTGATTTCATTTCCACGCATCCGCAGCACGTTGATGGACTTTCTCGCTGTCACAACCATGCGCGAATGTGGCTTTGAGGCATTTGACAACATCGCGGGCGGCGAAACCGCGGGCATCCCGTTTGGCGCATTGATGGCCGAACGCCTCGCCTTGCCGATGACATATGTGCGCAAAAAACCAAAGGGTTACGGGCGCAATGCACGCATTGAGGGTGTGATGACCGAAGGCCAGCGCGTGCTGTTGGTCGAAGACCTGACAACCGATGGCGGCTCAAAATTGTCGTTCGTAGATGCGATCCGTGAAACCGGCGCGACATGTAACGCAACGGCTGTGATTTTCTTTTACGGCATCTTTGAAGGCGTCGAACAAACCCTTGCCGACCACGGTGTGCAATTGCTGCACCTGTGCACATGGTGGGACGTGTTGGAGGAAGCCAAGTCTTCCGAATCCTTTGATGCGGCAACGCTAGGTGAAGTTGAAGCTTACCTGCGCGATCCGGCTGCGTGGTCAGCGGCACATTCATAATTCTTGAAAAAGAACTAACTGCTAAATTCAGCCGAATGACACCACATCTTGCGGTCTGCGCTTTGCGCGGGCTGCATTTTGTGGCACTATCCCAATCAAATCCTATCCACAGCTTTATACAGTTTGCGCTATTGGCCTGCACTTTGTATGACACCCAAGCGGTGGGACGCGGGTTTAGGGGACAGATAAATGAACGAGATTTCGACATTTAATGCGACAGGCACGTTAGAAGCCAACGTCGATTCCGCCCCCCATTCAATCGAGGCCGAACAACAGCTTCTGGGTGCGATCCTAACCAACAACGACATCTTTGACCGTGTGTCCGCGATCGTTGGCCCAGACCATTTTTACGACCCCGTTCATGCCCGCATTTTTGAAACCGCTGCCGCACGTATCGCCAAGAACAACCTCGCCTCCCCTGTCACGCTCAAAGCGTTTCTTGAGGACGACGAAGGCCTGAAAGAACTCGGCGGGCCAGCCTACCTTGCACGTCTCGCGGGTGCTGCGATTTCTGCCTTTGCCGCGCGTGACTACGCCCAAATGATCTATGATCTGGCGGTGCGCCGTGAACTGATCACTGTTGGGCGCGATATTGCCGCCAAAGCGGGCAAAGTTGACGTTGATAGCGAACCCAAAGAGCAGATCGTCGAAGCGGAACAAGCGCTGTATAAGCTGGCCGAGCAAGGCAGCACCGAGGGCGGTTTTCAGTCTTTCCTTAAGGCCGTCACGGATGCGGTAAACGTCGCCAACTCCGCGTATCAGCGCGATGGCGGTTTGGCCGGGGTTGCGACGGACCTTATTGATTTGGACAATAAACTCGGGGGGTTACACAAGTCTGACCTTCTGATCCTTGCGGGTCGCCCGTCAATGGGGAAGACATCGCTGGCCACCAACATCGCCTATAATGTCGCCAAGGCCTACAAGAAGGGCAAATTGGCGGATGGGTCTGAGGGGTCGGTTGATGGCGGCGTCGTCGGGTTCTTTTCACTTGAGATGTCGGCCGAGCAGTTGGCGGGTCGTATCCTTGCCGAAGCGTCTGAAATTTCATCCCACAAGATCCGCCAAGGCGACATGACCGAAAGCGAATTCCGCCGCTTCGTGGATGCCGCCAAGCAACTGGAAGCCTGCCCGCTCTATATTGACGACACAGCCGCCATTCCGATCAGCCAACTGTCCGCCCGTGCGCGCCGCCTAAAACGAACGCATGGTTTGGACTTGCTGATTGTGGACTATCTTCAGCTGGTGCGCGGCACGTCGGAAAACCGTGTGCAGGAAATCGGTGAGATTTCGATGGGCCTGAAAGCCATCGCCAAAGAGCTGCAAATCCCTGTGATCGCGCTGTCCCAGCTGTCGCGTCAGGTTGAGAACCGCGAAGATAAACGCCCACAACTCAGTGACTTGCGCGAATCCGGTTCGATTGAGCAAGACGCCGATGTGGTGATGTTCGTGTACCGTGGCGAATACTATACCGAACGTGAAAAGCCAGAAGACAGCAACATGGAAGCGATGGCCGGTTGGGTCGCCAAGATGGAAGAATTGCACGGTAAGGCCGAAGTCATTATCGGCAAGCAACGTCACGGCCCGATTGGCACAGTTGAGCTGTCGTTCACGCCGGAATTCACCCGCTTTGGCAACCTCGTGAAACCGTGGCAGCAGAACGGTGATCAGGAATTCTAAACCCCACTTGCCCCCCTCCGCGCGGGCTGGCATGAACACCCCATGAGCACAGGTTTTTTAACAGTTGATTTAGATGCGCTGACCGATAATTGGCGCTCCCTCGATGCCATGACAAACGCCGAAACATGCGCAGTTGTCAAAGCTGACGGGTATGGTTTGGGCGTCGCAAAAGTAGGCCGCGCATTGATCAAGGCGGGCGTGAAACGATTTTTTGTCGCCGTGGCGAGGGAAGGCGCAGAGTTGCGCCAAGCCGTTGGTCCCAATGTGGAAATCTTTGTTTTTGCGGGTCACATGCGCGGCGACACGGACATGATTGGCGACATGATGTTGACCCCGCTGGTCAATACCGTTGGCCAGTTGACCCGCCACCTTGAGGCCCTGCCTGAACACCCGTTCGGCGTGCAGCTTGATACAGGTATGAACCGCCTTGGGCTTGAGATTGGCGAATGGGCGAGCGTGGCGGAGATCGCGCTGTCGCAGAATTGCCGGTTGGTGATGTCCCACCTTGCTTGCGCGGACGAGCCCGAACACGCGATGAACCGCCAACAGCTTGAGCAATTTCACCTGATGACCGATGGCATTGACGTGCCGCGTTCACTGGCAGCGACGGGTGGCATTTTGCTTGGCCCAGAGTACCATTTTGACATGACGCGCCCTGGTGTTGGTTTGTACGGTGGCGCGCCCTTCGCGGACGCGCAACCAGTGGCCTATCTGGACCTTCCGGTGATCCAAGTACGCGACGTCGAAATCGACGAAACCGTTGGGTATGGCAATGCTTGGACGGCAAAACGACCTTCAAAAATCGCAACCGTTTCAGGCGGTTATGCCGACGGATTGATCCGGGCATTGTCTGGCGGTGCGAACCTGTGGCATGGCGATCAAGCGGTGCCGCTGGTGGGCCGCGTTTCGATGGATTTGATCACGGCAGATGTGACCGACTTGCCCGAACTTCCCGGCGTTTTGTCCGTCTTGAACCAGGATCAAACCGTGGACGCATTGGCGCAGCGTGCGGGAACGATCGGTTATGAAATTCTCACATCCCTTGGGCCACGCTATCAACGCCGGTACGCCGGCGTATGAGCGCACTATTGGCTTCAATTGGCGCGGCGGTTTTGGGGTTTTTGGCCGCGATTGGCCGTTTGGCATTGTTTACAGGGCAAACCGTCAGCCATTTGGTGCGCCCTCCGTTTTACGGGCGTGAATTCGGCAATGCGCTGCTACAAATCGGTTATTTTTCGCTCCCTGTCGTGGGCCTGACCGCCTTCTTCACGGGCGGCGCATTGGCGTTACAAATCTATTCCGGCGGCGCGCGCTTCTCAGCCGAAGCCGTGGTGCCGCAAATCGTCGCCATTGGCATGGTGCGTGAACTTGGCCCTGTTTTGGTTGGTTTGATGATTGCCGCGCGTGTGACGTCTTCTATCGCCGCTGAAATCGCGACGATGAAAGTCACCGAGCAGATTGATGCGTTGGTTACGCTGTCCACGCACCCGATGAAGTACCTCACCCTGCCCCGTGTTCTGGCGGCGACTTTGGTAATGCCGTTGCTGGTGGGCGTTGGCGACATCATTGGTATTTATGGCGGTTACATCGTCGGCACCGAGCGCCTTGGCTTTAATGCCGCGGCCTACCTGCAAAACACTGCCGACTTCCTTGAACCGCTCGATATCATCTCGAGCCTCGTCAAAGGTGCGGTCTTTGGCTTCATTGCTGCGCTGATGGGCTGTTATTACGGCATGAATTCCGACCGCGGCGCGATGGGCGTGGGACGGGCCACAAAGTCTAGTGTGGTGGCCGCCGCCATCCTGATCCTCGCGGCAAACTTCCTACTGACGGAGGCATTTTTCTCCGCATGATTGAGCTTACAGACGTCCACAAATCATTTGGCACCAATCACGTCCTGCGCGGCGTGAACCTGTCTGTCCCCAAGGGCGAAAGCATGGTTGTGATCGGTGGGTCGGGTACTGGAAAATCCATTCTTATCAAGTCGATACTTGGCCTAGTTATTCCAGAAACCGGCACAATCACCTTGGACGGCAGGGACGTGCACAAAGGTGACCGCGATGCGTTTCTGGCACGCTTCGGGATGCTGTTTCAGGGGGCTGCCTTGTTTGACAGCCTTCCCGTTTGGCAAAACGTAGCGTTCAGGCTTTTGCGTGGCTCGCTCAAGAAACCAAAGGAAGAAGCCCGCGAGATCGCAATTGAAAAACTACGCCGCGTTGGACTGACGGCGGACGTGGCCGACCGCCTTCCGGCTGAGCTGTCGGGTGGCATGCAAAAGCGTGTCGGCCTTGCCCGCGCGATTGCCGCCGAGCCCGAGATCATCTTTTTCGACGAACCAACCACGGGCCTTGATCCGATCATGGCAGGTGTCATCAATGATCTGATCCGCGAGATCGTGACTGAAATGGGCGCGACGGCCATTACCATCACCCACGACATGACGTCCGTGCGCGCAATCGCCGATAAAATCGCAATGCTGCACGCCGGTAAAATTCGCTGGACCGGACCGGTTTCCGATATGGACACCTCGGATGATCCGTATGTTGACCAGTTCATTCATGGCCGCGCCGAAGGCCCGATTGAGGCCGTGCGCTAACAAACAGGGATTACGATGCTAGTTTGGGATTATCTCAGCTTAGCAGTCGTACTTGCCTTGGGTATTTTAAACGACCTCGGTTGGGCGCGTGGCAAACGCCGGGCGCGTCGCAGCCGAAAAACGAATCGCAGTTTCGTCGCGTGGGCAGCCAATTCAGCTAAGTACAGTGTCTGGCGCTGTATATGTGGCATTAGCGCAACTGCCCCCACATCATCGTGGCGAACAACAGTGCACGCTGTCTTGTAAATTTCGTGCTATTCTCGCGACAATACGCACACTCAGCTGTTATTGTTTCTGTTTTCCCGACCTTGCCGCACTTTTGCCAAATTTCCTCTTGGGTCCTCGGCAACTTCCCGCCTAAGATAGGGTTAACATTTTGTAATGACATCACAGCCTGGGGGGTGATTGTGTCGGGTAAGTCTTTGGTGGCGAGTGGCCACCGTGTTTTGCATTCTATTTCAATGTTTCTGATCCTTGTTATCGGGCTCGCGTCGCTGGCGTACACAGTTGCTTGCGTCTTTGGTTTTGCCCCTTGGCTAACGTTCACCGCGACCTTCGGCGATATTTTTGTACCGCTTGCGGGCATGTACACGCAGATTGTCGTGACCGTCATTCTTGCCTCGCTGTTCTTCTTTATGCCCAGCGCGGGGCGCATCATGTCGCTTGAGCGTTCACACCGGAATTTCAAACTCAGCATGCAAGACGTCGCGCGGGCCTATCACCTCTGTCACACCGCTGACCGTGCGGGCGTTTTCACGATGTCGTCCGAATTTGACGCGGTCCGTGAGCGCCTTGCGTATTTGCGCGATCACCCTGATCTGGACAGCCTTGAACCGTCGGTTCTAGAAGTCGCAGCCCAAATGTCCCAACAGTCCCGCGAGTTGTCCGACATCTACAACGACGAGAAAGTTGCCCGTGCCAAGACATTCCTGCGCCAGCGTCAGGAAGAAGCAGAGCGCCAGCAGACGCTTATCGTTGAAGCCCATCACAACCTTCGCGACATTCGCAAATGGTCCCAGCAGGTCGAGCTTGAAGAAAGCGTTGTGGCGTCCCAACTGTCCCAGCTTGAAGAACAGCTTGAGGCAACGTTGCCGTCCTTTGGGTACACCCTTGGCAAAGAAAGCGCCGAGATCGTAAAGCTATCGCAAAAGCCAGCCGCTGAATAACACTTGGATGCCATCGGGGAACTTTTCGCCGCGATCCTAGAAGCGTCTATTCGTGTCCTTTATGGTGTCATTCGTCTGATCATCCGCGCGATTGGGGCGCGGATATCGCGAACTTGATGCCGCGCGCTTTATTCCTGACACCACTCATTTCGCCTTTGAACCGGATCGCCGCGCGGGGCTGTTGGACCGTGTGTTTGGGGCACAAACTGCGGATCGTCCCCCCCGCGCGCAAGACTAAACCTTGCGAGCACGGACCGAGACGGTCAAATAGTCCGCAACGACAAAGGACGCTCCATGCTCAACGCTCTACGCATCGCCAACCTCGCCCTGCTGATCCTGTTTCCTATCGCTTGGTTCGCCCCGCTTTTGCGCGCGGCCCTCTTGCCGATCTTCGGGATGGACGAAATCTCGGTGATTTCTGGCCTGCAAAGCCTGTGGGGGAGTGATGTGTTCCTCGCCCTTGTCGTCACCGCCTTCGCGATCTTCGCGCCCTACTTGAAAACCATCGGGCTGGCGTTGGTGCATTTTGATTTGTTGAAAGCCAAGGTGCTGCCCGTGCTGGGCTATTTGGGCAAACTGGCGATGGCAGATATTTTCCTTATCGCGCTTTATGTGGTTGTCGTTAAAGGCGCAGGACGCGTGACCGTCGAGGGCGGCTGGGGCTTGTACATGTTTACGGGCTGCGTCCTCGCTTCGATCCTGATTTCCATTTTCACGGGTCGCCACATCAAGGCGACTGCGAAATGATGAACCGTCGGACATTTATGGCGACAAGTTCTGTGGCGCTGATGGCAGGGTGCGAAGCGCGCGGTCTGTTTACGGCCCCCATCATCGGGGCAATCATTGATAATCAGCCGATCTTGATGGCAACCAACCGCGCGTCCTTTGACAGTTCAGACCATATTGATGGGTTGAACTTTTATGACCTCGATGTCGCCGTGCCACGCAATCGCCTCCCCGGTGAAGTCCCCGTTGAGGGCGACAATGCCTTCGCCTTGTCGCGTCAACGTCAGGTGACGTCTGATCAAGACATCAAGCGCGCGCTCGGCCCTGCTGGCGGCGATCCGCTGGTGATCTGGGTGCACGGGTTTAACAACACATCCGCCGAAGCCGTCTACCGTCAAGCGCAGATGGTCAAGGATACTGGCATGCGCGGGCCGCAACTGTCGTTTGTTTGGCCGTCCGCATCCACCGCCAGCGGATATTTGTTTGACCGCGACAGCGCCTTGCAATCGCGATCTGCCCTCGAAGACCTGTTCGTTCGCTTGGGGCGCATTTGGGGCGGGCCGATTACCTTAGTGGCGCACTCGCTCGGTTGCATGCTGGCGATGGAAGCCCTCGTGCGGATGCGCCTGAAAAACCAACCCGTCGTGCTGGACAGCTTGATCCTGCTGCAGCCCGATATTTCACCGGATGTTTTCACCGCCCAAGTCAGCGACATTTCCCCCCTGCCCAAGAATGCGCTGCTCGTTGTTTCGGGCCGCGATCCGGCGCTGTTCGTTTCGGCACGCTTGGCCCAAGCCCAAAACCGCGTTGGCGCGGATGTGGACGACATTGCAGCCTATGAACAGCTGGGATTTCGCGTGGTCGACCTGACAGACATCCGCGACGCAAAAGACAACCACCTTGTGGCGCTGACGTCGCCTACCGTGCTCGCGTTCTTGCGCGACATGAACGAAGGCTGACGCGAACGTGCCCACTTGCGTTACTTTTAAAATAGAATAAAACGTGAACATGGCTAAAGATCTCACCTTCACCTGTACCGCGTGCAATGCCTCTACCACCAAATGGTCGGGACGTTGTGACAGTTGCGAAGCATGGAACACCATTAAAGAAGTGAAGCCCCTGACGGGCGGCCCAAAGTCCAAAAAGGCGATGGGTGCCGGACGTGGCAAGCAGATCAACCTGACGGATCTTGCGACGCTTGAACCCGAACCGCCACGTACGCTGTCGGGCGTGGGGGAGTTGGACCGCACCTTGGGGGGGGGCTTGGTGAAGGCGTCCGCGATTTTGGTTGGCGGCGATCCGGGCATCGGCAAATCGACATTGCTGTTGCAAGCCGCGGCGCGGTTCGCGCGCAATGGGTTGAAAGTTCTCTATATTTCTGGCGAAGAATCCGCCTCGCAAGTGCAAATGCGCGCGCGGCGCTTGGGGCTTACTGAAAGCCCCGTGAAACTGGCGTCTGAGACAAACCTGCGCGACATCCTCACGACACTTGAGGCAGAAAAGCCTGACTTCGTGATTATCGATTCCATCCAGACCATGTGGCTCGACACGGTTGAGGCCGCACCAGGGTCTGTTTCCCAAGTGCGCTCTGCCGCGCATGAATTGACGACATTTGCCAAACAAAACGGCATCGCCGTGGTTCTTGTGGGGCACGTCACCAAAGAAGGCACCATCGCGGGGCCGCGTGTTGTGGAACATATGGTCGATACGGTGCTTTATTTTGAAGGCGAACGCGGCCACCAGTTCCGCATCTTGCGCGCCGTGAAAAACCGCTTTGGCCCAGCCGATGAGATTGGCGTGTTTGAAATGACGGGCAAAGGACTGGCCGAAGTCAAAAACCCCTCTGCAATGTTTCTATCCGAACGCGGTGACCCTGCCCCGGGGTCCGTTGTGTTTGCGGGCATCGAAGGCTCGCGCCCGATGCTGTGTGAATTTCAGGCCCTTGTCGCGCCGTCCCCGCATTCGCAACCGCGCCGCACGGTTGTTGGCTGGGACGGTAGCCGATTGGCGATGATCCTTGCCGTCCTCGAATCCCGTGCCGGCGTGCCGTTCACCGGCCTAGATGTTTACCTCAACGTTGCTGGCGGCTTGCGCGTCACCGAACCTGCGGCTGATTTGGCCGTCGCTGCTGCGCTGATTTCCGCGCGCGAAGATGCGGCGTTGCCCAAAGACTGTGTTGTTTTTGGCGAATTAAGCCTCTCTGGTGGCCTACGCGCCGCACCACAGACGGAAAATCGGTTGAAAGAAGCGTCAAAACTTGGTTTTACCTCCGCAATCACTCCGGTTCGTGCGAAACGTGGTGGGGACAGCGGTGTAACGATGCGCGAAATGCGTGACTTGCACAGCTTCGTGGAACAAGTATTCGGGGAACGATAACCCCACAGCAAGGCAAGGCGACAAATTTATGGGCGATTTCACCATCATCGACGGCGTGGCCGCCATTATTATTATTTTGTCGGCACTGCTGGCCTATTCACGCGGTTTCGTGCGCGAGGCGCTGGCGATCATGGGCTGGATCGTTGCCACGGTCATGGCGTTCATCTTTGCTGATCAAGTGAAACCACTGGTGAAACAGATTCCCGTTGTTGGCGATTTCATCGGCGACAGCTGTGAACTCAGCGTGATTGCAGCCTTTGCAGCGGTGTTCGCCGTGGTTCTGGTGATTGTCTCAATCTTCACACCGCTCTTCTCATCGCTGATCCAACGCTCTGTACTGGGTGGCTTGGACCAAGGTCTTGGGTTCTTGTTTGGCGCCTTGCGCGGCATTTTGTTGGTCGCCGTGGCGTTCTTTGTTTACTCTACCGTGCTGCAAAGCCAAAACATCCCCGTCGTTGAAAACAGCCGCGCAATTGCGGTGTTTTCAAAGATGACAGGCAGCATTGAGGAACGCGACCCTGAAGCCGCGCTCGGTTGGATCACTACACAGTACGAACAACTCGTCGGTGAATGTGGTGAGACCGTTGAAGCGGCATCCACCGAGAACTAAAGCCAAAAAGGGTCCTCCTCCATGTCGCGTGAAATCAAATATAGCCTTCTTTTTGTCGCGATCTGCGCGGGCCTATATGGTGCTGCAATCGTATTTATGGCCGCAGGCCGCGCATTTGAATTTAACAACTATCCGCGGTTTGTCTTGCCCGCAGCAGCACTCGCGCCGTTGTTTTTCTCGAACCTCATTCTGAAAAAGCTGATTACTACAAAACCGGAAAAGTTCAGCAGCAAGGAACACATCGTGTTCGCGCTCATTGGCGTATTGGGCGCGACCTGTGTTGCAGCATTTGTTGAAGCCAGTTTTCTGTTTCTCACGCTGTCTGAAAGCCTAGATCTCACTTTTCACGATGTTCTATTTGCCCCCATTGATAAGCGATATGCCGTCACTGTCTTGTTCGGAATGAGTTTTATGCTCAGTGCGGCTGGCGTTGCGGCCTATATTTGCGTCATTCGCATCCCCATGACACTAAGCCTTCGGTGTCGTCCTCTCCCGCCGCCAACAGATAGCAGCTAAACTGTCGCCATGATTGCGTGACACTTTCACGACAAAGCGTTAAACCCCCCTCAACGCAAACCCTCGGATTCGGAGCTGCCCCCGTGCCCATGAGCCTTCGCGACCAAATGCCCCCTGCCCATCCCTTTGATGACGATAAATTAAAGGAAGAATGTGGCGTCTTCGGCGCCGTGGGGGTTGAAAACGCGGCATCCGTCGTCGCCCTCGGCCTTCATGCTCTGCAACACCGTGGCCAAGAAGCGGGTGGCATCGTCACCCACGATTTCGCGCACGGCTTTAGCTCGGCGCGCAAATTTGGCTATGTCCGTGACAATTTTACCGACACAGACACAATGGCCACCTTGCCCGGCCCGATTGGGATCGGGCATGTGCGCTATTCTACTGCTGGCTCAAAGGGCGCGACGCAAATTCGTGACGTACAGCCGTTCTTTGGCGAATTTTCCATGGGTGGCGCTGCGATTGCGCACAATGGCAACATCACCAACGCACTGGCCCTTCGCAAAGAACTGGTTGAGCGAGGCTCGATTTTTCAAAGCTCATCTGACAGTGAATGCATCATTCACCTGATGGCCCGCTCAATGGGTCGTAAAATTCCCGACCGCATGGAAGAAGCCCTGCGCAAGGTTGAAGGCGCGTTTTCTGTGGTCGCGATGACCCGCACCAAACTGATCGGGTGTCGTGACCCGCTGGGCGTGCGCCCGCTGGTTCTTGGGCAGCTTGGCGATGGTTGGGTGCTCGCGTCTGAAACCTGCGCACTGGATATCATCAACGCAACCTTTATCCGTGAGATCGAACCGGGTGAGATGGTGGTGATCAACGAAAAGGGCGTTGAATCGCACTTTCCGTTCCGCCGCACTAAGCCGCGCTTCTGCATTTTTGAACACGTCTATTTCAGTCGCCCCGATTCAATTCTTGGCGGCCGTTCTGTCTATGAGACCCGTGAAAACATTGGCCGTGAACTGGCAAAAGAAGCACCGGTTGAGGCTGATCTTGTCTGCCCCGTGCCGGATTCCGGCACCCCAGCGGCGATCGGTTATAGCCTTGAATCAGGCATTCCCTACGCGATGGGCATCATCCGCAACCAATACATGGGCCGCACGTTTATTGAACCATCCGAGTCCATTCGCAACATGGGCGTGCGCCTGAAACTCAACGTGAACCGTGCGTTGGTTAAGGG
>JAHBAO020000026.1 GCA_018500065.2 Octadecabacter sp.
CCCGCCGTCAAATGTCTTGGTAAGGTTCCGCACCTCAACGATATTGCTCATGTTATGCATCCTTTGTCGGGCACACTAGTTTGGCTAATACGAAAGGGAAAGACGGCCTGCCTCTCAAAACGAGAAAGCAATCAAACCTTCTTCTTTCAGTCCGCTACCCTTAATTTTTGCAAGCGTGCAAAAACGGTACGTTGGTCAGTCATGATTTCAGACAGCATGGAATACGCGAGCGGATAGATCGTCTCGTCTTGCCGTGCCATCAGGGATAATCGCGCCAGCATATTGCGATCCATATCCCCATTCGAAACCGAATAGGGTTTAACGTCAAATGCGATGGCATGCCGCTCTTTGCGTGGCGCCGTTGGAAACGGCACTTCACTTCGCTGGCCGGACAAACGCCGCTCACTTTCGTGCAGCTTAATGCTATCGAACAGAACCGACAGCCCCATCCCTACGGCACGTTGTTCCAGCGTTTCACCACAATCCCCGAACGTCGTCGCGGCAGATACTTTCCAACGCATGCTCAACTCATCTGATAGAAAGTCGCCCTTGTCTTTCCAAAGCCGTAAAAACAGCGGCAAGGCTTCTTGGGGCGGATCATTGCGCCGCAACATCGTCACGAGCATCGAATGCAGGAATAGGATTTCGCTACGCCCTTCAAATTCATCCTGAAATTCTGCGTATCGGCGCTCAATGCTAGCCCGCTTGAGCGTTTCATAGTCAACTTCAGGTGCAGAGACGATCTTCGACACAAGCGCGTCAAGATCACAATTCACTGCCGGGAGGTAATTCTGCGGGTTAACCAAGGGGCGTCTGGACTTTTCAAACCGCTTTTGAAATGGCAACGCGCCGCCAAGGTAAACGTCGTCGGACTCCAATGCATCTCTCCCATTACCCTCGCGTGGACGCTAATTAGGCCACGGTTCCTTTGAGGCCGCAAGGTTCGGCTGTTAGATCGATCCAGCTTCAACCATAAAGTTTTGTGCGCTGCACATCGCCGCGTCATCAGACGCGAGGAACACAACCATGCGCGCCACATAGATCGGGTCAATCGGGTCAGGGAGCACTTGTCTGTCGACGTGCTTGGCCAGCGCTTCGGGCGTGACCCAGATATCTTTTTGCCTCTCTGTCATGATCCAGCCCGGCACGACGGTGTTCACGCGAATACGGTGTTCGCCCAGATCGCGCGCCATCGTGCGCGTTAGCCCGTGCACCGCTGACTTGGATGTCGCGTAGGCCGGAAATCCGCCCCCAGCTTCCCACCAGGAATTGGACCCGATGTTGATGATAGATCCTGCCCCAGCCTTTATCATCTCCGGTGCAACCGATTGGATCGCAAAGAACATGTGGCGCAGATTGGTGTGGAACCGTTCATCCCAATAGTCCGGTGTGACGTCTTTCCAATCATGGCGGTCATCACGCGCGGCGTTGTTTACCAAAACCTGCGCCGATCCAACCTTTTCGACCAGCTCTGCAAAGGCTGCCCTCAACGCATCAATGTCGCGCAGATCACACGTGGCGAACACCACGTCACCGTCTGTGGCATCCACCAAGGCCTGAGACGCATCTGCATCAAGATCAACAAATCCGACTTTCGCGCCTTGGGCCGCAAAACTGCGCACCGTGTCGGCACCAATGCCGGACGCACCACCTGTTATGAAAACGGTCTTACCCTTTAGCGATGGGTAGATTGCAAACTTTGGCTCGCTCATGCGTCTCGCTCCATGATCCATTCAACTTCTGGCGCAGCCACAAAGCGCCACTTGCGCAACGGGCCTGCCATGACGTTTAGGTAATACATCTCAAATCCATAGGGCGCACCACATGGATGATGGCCGCGCGGCACAAGCACGACATCGCCATCAGACACAGCCATCGTTTCATCCAAATCCCCGTCATCGGTATAGACGCGCTGCATTCCAAACCCGTTAGCAGGATTCAGGCGGTGATAATAGGTTTCTTCAAGGTGGGTGATGCGCGGATAATCGTCCTCATCGTGACGATGACTTGGAAATGAGGACCAATGCCCCGATGGGGTAAACACTTCGGTCACCAAAAGACTGTCGCAATAGTCTTCGTTTTCCATCGCGATGTTATTGATGTAGCGCGTATTGGTCCCTTTGCCGCGTTCGGTCAGGGTAATACCATCCGGCCCAATGCGACGCGCTTTGTGACCCGACAGCCCCGGCGCGGAACAAACGGCAATCTTGCAATCCGTGGTGGCCGTTGCGGACCAATCCACCGCGTCCGGAAGGTACAGGCAATGTGGTGGTGTCTTTTCAAAGACATCCATCCGGTCACCAAGAACACCCCAGTCTTCGCCTGCGCCACTGACTTGTGCCTTACCTTCGACCATCACAAGGATCACTTCGCGCGTACCCGTGACGTCCGCAACGGTTTCGCCCTTTTTAAGGCTATGAAGCGCGAAACCGACATAGGTCCACCCCGCGTCCTGCGGCGTGATATCGTGAACGAGCCCGTGTTTGCCCGCAGGTTTACGCAGAA